>JAJDEX010000605.1 GCA_029259575.1 Planctomycetota bacterium
GTGGTGGGGGCGGACGACGCCGCCGCTGATCCCCCCTGCGAACCCATCACGGAGCCCCGTCCTCGCCCACGCGAGGGCGGGGCTTCTCGCATTGCGGGACATGCGCTCGCCCCCGCTGTCGCACCAGTCCACCTCAAAGGGGCCTAGGCGGTCCCTCCCGGTGGCGTCCTGCCGCATGGGACAACCTGACCCAGTCGATTTCGTACGCGCTGCGGTCGACGATGGCAGCCTGGGGCTCGAACGTTCGTGCCCTTCGCTCGCTCGCATCCCGAACCGGACACCTCGCCATGAAGTTGCTCTCGTGCCTTCTGATCGCTGCCCTCGCACCCTTCGCAGTCCAGGACGATCCCGAACCCGTCGAGCCGGTGATCCTCGGCACGGTCGCGGGCCGCGTCGTGTTCGAGGGCGAGCTGCCCGGGGTCAAGCCTCTCGCGATCCAAGAGTCCCAGATCGACCCCGCGTGTTGCGGCGATCCGGCCAAGTTCGATCGCACGGACATGCGCCTACTGATCGACGCGAAGTCGCGCGGTATCCAGAACGCGGTGGTCACGTTGACGGTGCCGACGATCGATCTGGCGGTCCCGGAGGAGCCGGTGCTCATCGATCAGAAAGATTGCCGGTTCTTTCCGCACGTCACGGTGGTCCCCGTCGGCGGATCGGTGACGTGGAGGAACTCGGATCCTGGTTCGCACAACGTTCACACGTACTCGCAGAGGAACACACCGTTCAACCGGACGAATGCATCCGACACATCGCTCACGGTAAAGATGAAGCACACAGAGACGTTCCAGTTCTCGTGTGACTTGCATCCTTGGATGAAGGGTCACCTCATCGTCACGGACGCCACGCACCATGCCGTCACGAACGCCGACGGCAGCTTCAGCCTCGAGGGCGTTCCGCCCGGCTCCTACACGTTGAACGTCTGGCACGAGACGCTGCCGCGTTCGAAGGTGAAGGTGGTGGTCGGCGCCGATGGCAGCGTGAGTCCCGTCGAGGTGAAGCTCGCCGCCAAACCCAAGAGCAGGCGCCGCTGACCGATCGGCCCATCCACGCCGACCACGTGATGCACGCCGGACGCAGCGAGCCCCAGGCCTCTCGATGTCGAGAGGTTCAGGGCTCGCCGCACGTGGAGCGCGGCCTCCCCTACGAACCCGTGCGCCTCGCACCTACGCACTCCGCGGGCCAGGGGAGGCACCCCGTTCCGTACGCTGCGACAGGGCGCCACAGACTCCGAATCAGACCTTCTAGCGGGACGGCCCCAGGTCGATAGAATCCGCTCACACCGCGAGATCCTCACACCCGGACTCGCCCAAGACCCCATAGAAACATGAAGTTCATTCAGCCTCTCAGCCTCGGCCTCGTCATCGCCGCGGGCGCCGCATTCGCCACCGCCAACCAGCCGACCGTTGCTCCCGCCAACGGCACGGTCACCGGAACGATCGTGTTCGAAGGTGACGTTCCCGAGACCAAGCCGCTCGCCATCGGTGAAGAGCAGTCCAAGGGCTGCTGTGCCGATCCAGCCGCCATGGACATGACGGACATGACCCTCCTGGTCGACGCGAAGTCCAAGGGCATCGCGAACGTCGTCATCACCCTCGAGGTGAAGGACGCGAAGGTCGAGATCCCGAAGGAGCCGATGCAGCTCGACCAGAAAGGTTGCCGCTTCTCGCCCCACGTGATGATCGTGCCCGTCGGTGCGACCGTCGAGTACCTCAACTCCGACGAGGTCAGCCACAACATCCACACCTACGCCGTCAAGAACTCCCCGCTGAACAAGACCGTCGCCGGCGGTGCCAGCACGAAGCAGGAGCTCAAGAAGGACGAGGTCGTCAAGGTCACCTGTGACCTTCACCCCTGGATGGCCAGCCACGTCTACGTCACCGACGCGACGCACTGGGCCCTCACCGGCACCGATGGCGCGTTCAAGATCGAAGGCGTCCCGGCCGGCAAGTACAAGCTGACCATCTGGCACGAGAAGCTCGGCAAGGCCAAGGCCGACGTGGTCGTCGCGGAAGACGGCTCCTCGAAAGCGGTCACCGTGAAGATGGGCGAAGAGAAGAAGGGCGGCCGTCGCCGTCGCTGATTGCTCCGCACATGCCTGGGCCCATCGGATGGGCATCACGCAAACCTGACACAAGCACGCGAGCTTCGGCCCGCCGCTTGATGAACGAACGGCGGGCGGCCCTCTCGGGGGTCGCCCGCCGTGTTCTTGGGCGCTCTCCCCTCCTCAAATGGGGACCGGGGAGCCCATCCCAGGAAGGCCGGGCCCCACGGGTTCCGGATTCCTTTCTACGATGGGGTTTCGGCGCCGTTCTTCTCCAGCATTTCGATCCTTCCACGTACGGGTCGCTGCATCTTCTCCTCGGACCGACCGGCCCAATCGGGGTTGGGCAGGACCGCCCCGACCGCCTTTTCCGACCATCCCATACTCCTCATGAAGCGCCACCTGTTGCTCACCAGCGCCCTCTTCTCGTCCGCCATCCTGGCCTCGACCGCCGCGGCTCAAGACGCGACCACACCCGCAATCTCCAGCACCCTCGCGGTGCGTGTCGTTCCGGCAGCACCCAGCACGCCTGGCACTGGCGTGGTCCCCGTGGTGGCGACTGCGCCGGTCGCGCTGACGACCGTCCAGGACGCAGCTCCCCAGGACGACCGGGGCTACCTCGGCATCCACATGGGCCAGGAAGAAGGCGGCATCCACGTCACGCGGGTCATGGACGGCGGCCCGGCGGCTCGCGCTGGCCTCGAAGCGGGCGACCTGATCTTGAAGGTCGCCGGCAAGTCCATGGGCGCGAGCAACGAAGGTGCGATGGAGCACCTGCAAAGTCTCGACGCGGGCGATCGCGTGCGCGTCACCCTGATGCGAGGTGAGGAGCGCAAGAACCGCTGGCTGCGCTTGCGCACCCTGTCCGACATTCAGGGTCAGGTGACGGGAGCGCCCGCGCTCGACCCCGTCATCGCTACCGAGATCGCCACGATCGAACGTGCAGAGGCCCCTGTCGTCGGCAGGCGCGCCATCGCCGCGACGGAGATCTCCGAGGCACCCCAACGCGGTCGCCTGATCCAGATCGCCGTCGACGAGGACGGCGAGTCCTCGAGCGGTGGCATCATCCTCGGTCTTCCCGGCGCGCAGGGCAAGGATCTTGAGGGCTTGGACGAGGACCTCCAGAAGCAACTGGAGCAGTACCTCATCGAGCTCGAGCTCGAGGAGGAGATCGAACTGCACGAAGGCGGGCTCGGCATGGGGCTCGAGATCGAGCTCGACGACCTGCATGAAGAGATCATGCTCCACGGCCTCGGTGGCGACGGCCCGGGTCATCGCATCATCACGCTCGATTCGGATGCCCCTGGCCTGAAGCGCTGGCTGCGGGTGACGGATGCCGGCGACGGTGAGGACCACATCATCTGGAGCGTCGGCGACGACGTCGACGTCGAAGAGAACGTCATCGAGTGGGTCGTCGAGTCCGACGGCGACGGCGTCCCGCACTTCTTCCACGAGCAGGATGGGGACGGCGATGGCGGGCACTTCATCTTCGAGGTGGCCGAAGGCGGCGAGCACGGACTTTGGGCCATGGGCGTCGAGGACAAGAACGAGGTCCACGGCCACGATCACGAGGCCGAGTCGTACCTCTTCGACGTGACCGAGGCTCATGGTGACGGCGGCGGAGGTCGCTTCCTGTTCCACACCGACGAGCACATGCCCAAGGGGCTGCGCGGAAAGTCCGGCGACATGCAGGGGCACTATCGCGTGGTGATCATCGAGAACGGCAAGAAACGGGTTCACGAGGGCAACCTCGAAGACCTGCACGAGCACCTGGGCGAACTGCACGGCATGCATCCCGGTCTCGGGATCGCGATCGTCGAGGACGAGGACGAGCACCACGGCGGTCAGCACTTCGGTATCGGCTACGTGGGCGACGACGACGACGATAGCGAGCACCATGACCGTCAGCACTTCGGTATTGGCTACGTGGGAGAGGATGACGACGAGCACCACGACCGCCAACTCTTCGGTATCGGCTACGTGGGCGACGATGACGACGACGCGCTTCCTCGTAGGTGGATTCGCTCCGGAGTGGCTCCCGAAAGCGGTCAGGAGAGTGGCCAGCAACGCATCGAGCGCATCCGCCTGTTGGCTCCCGACGACAACGATCGGAACGACAACGCACGCCAGCCGCGCATCGAGATGCGCCGCCGCATCGAGCGTCGCGCTGGTGGGGACGCCGCGCCCCAGCTGCGTTGGCTCGAGCGTACGGAAGCTGCCCCGCGTGCACAGCGTGAGCCCCGCGCTCCCCGCGCACCACGCGCACCCCGCGCCCAGCGTCAGCCGCGCCAGGAGCGTTCGATCCGCTGGAACGTGGAAGGTTCCCCGGACCCCGTCCGCTGGGGCACGCCCGCTGCTCCCCAGCCCCCCGCGCCGAAGTCGAAGGCTGCCGACGTGAACGCCGAGCTCATCCGTGAGCTGCGCGCACTCCGCGAAGAGATCCAAGAACTCCGCAACGAGGTCCGTCGCCTCCGCCGCGAAGTCGACTGATCCCCAGCTGACCCCTTCGGGTGAACGAAGCCGGGCCGCTTCCTCTATGCGTGTAAGCGGCCCGGTTGCGTGTCTTGGATCGAGGCTCGTGTCAGCCGTCGAGACCGTCGGGCATCAAGCCGTCGGGCAGG
>JAJDEX010000606.1 GCA_029259575.1 Planctomycetota bacterium
GGCCGTCCAAGCGAAGAAGACGTCGGCGACCGCCGGGACCGCGACTCCAGCGCCACAACCTCCTTCCGTGAAGTTCGACGTCGTCGCCAGGGAGTTGTCCCAAACGAACGGGCCCGGGCCGACGATCGAAGTCGGCGTGGCGCACGTGTCGTTGGCCGGTGGGGCGAGGGTCGTCTGGATGTTCATGACCCCCGTCGACCCGAAGCCGACGAAGGCGCTTCCGACGCGGATCAGGAAGAGATCGCCGGACGTGACGGAAGGAACCGTGACCGCGCTCTGACTTCCGCACGCGTCGTCGTTGGATGCGATGCACGTGGCGTTGCAGTCCGAGCCGGCGTAGACGGCCAGCTGGGTGTCGAACGTGGTTCCACAGGTATCGATCGTGAACGACCCGGTGCTGGGGGCGGTCCACACGAAGTAGCCGTCGTCCGCGATCGAAGCACAGGGGGAGAGGATGCCGCTCCCGGCCACGAATCCGGTGGTGTCGAACGCGAACGCGCCGAGGCCCGCCAAGGGAGCGGGTGAGGTGCAGTCGTCGGACTGGGCGAAGCTGGCCGTGGGCAGGGCCAACCCAGCGACTCCCAGCAGCAGGAGACGGGCGGAGATCATCGAGGCGCGGTGACGGAGAGAGGAACGTTCGGTGGAGTCGTGGGCGTGTCCCACGGGGGAGGGCGTACGGGACTCCACTTGGATCGTAGCCTCCTCTCGGGGTGCGCGCCCGACTGGACCCCGGCACCCGTTGCGGGGCCCCGATCTGGGTCGCCTTCGTCCTATCGAGTCGCCCCGTTCTCGTTCTGGGACGCGCTACCCTTGGACCGACGAGTCTTGAGATGCAGGGGCTCGCCGGACCTGCGTGCAGCTCCATGCGCCTGAACGCGGTGGTTCAGCGCCATTCCCGATCGCTGCTCCACTTCATGGGAACGTGACCTCGACCGCATTGCTGAAGTTCGCGGACGAGCCCGGGTTCGGCAGCGGGGCCGTCTGGTCGCGGAACCACAGCTGGAACGCCCACGTGTCGCCCGGCTGGATCACCTGGCCGACGGGGGAATAGGGGAGCTCCAAAGGCACGTCGAATCCATGGCCTGAAGCGGAGGTTCCGGACAGGTTCTGCAGCACGCCCGTTCCATCGAAGACCCCGATGGAGTTCAGGGCCGGGTTGAGCTGGTTCGTTGCGATCACGTTGCTGTAGCGCCCCATCGGATTGTCCAGGCACAGGATCCCGTTGAACACACTCCTTGCGCTGGTCGCGGTTGCGGAGACCAGGAAGAAACCGAACTCGCCGGCCGGGCCGTCGGTGCATTCCAGACGGAGCCCCGATCCGGTGCCGCTGCCGAACGCGCTCGTGTCGAGCTTGGCCGATCCGCCGGCATAGTGGGGTTGGGCCGGGTCACAGGTGATCGCGATCGAGGCCGTCGTCGTGCAAGGACCACCGGTCCGCGTGATGTTCAGCAGGCCGGGTCCGAAGGACGACGTCGACGACCAGGAACCCACCTGGATCAAGTACGCGTCCCCGGGCAACGCACCCGCGATCACGCTCGCGGACGAGTTCCGCGGGCTGACCCCGCTGTCGTCGTCGGCTTGCAGGCATGTCGCCGAACAGTCGGAGCCGGCGTGGATGCTCAACCTCGTATCGAGGTTGCCGGTCGAGCCCTCCGTGTCCACTTGCCAATCCCCGGGGCAAGGCACCGTCAGAGCCCAGAACAGGTCCCGATGACTGCGACCCAGGCCGTTGGCGTCCGGGTTGAGTGGACTCATGCAGGTCGACGGGTCGCCCCCGTCGAACCCGGTCGTCGAGGCGTACGTGTTGTCCCAGGCGAACGATCCCTCATCGACGATGAACTCGGGGGTCGCACAGGAGTCGTTCGTGGGCAGCAGGACGCGGCCGATCTCGAGGACGCCTGGTCCCGAGGAGGCTTGGAACCCTCCGACCTGGATCAGCAACCGCTCGCCTGCAAGCACACCGAACACCGTGACGGTGCTCTGGAACGCGCAGGCATCGTCATCGCTACCGACGCAGGTCGCCCCGCATCCCACGCCGGAGTGGAGGTTCAGGATCGTGTCGTGGGGCGTTCCACACGTGCTGAACCGGTAGTCCCCGGAGGTCGTGGCCGTCCAATCGAAGAAGACGTCGTGTTCGACGACCGACGAGCAGACGGCCGCGTCCCCACCGTCGAATCCGCTCGTCGTGGCCAGGCTGGTGTCGTAGGGGAAGGCTCCCGTTCCGGCGATCGAGATCCCGTTGGAGCAGTCGTCGTTCCCCGGGGCCGCGGGCGTGAGGCCCACCGTCCACTGTCCTGCGCCGAAGTCCCCCGGTCCCCACCCGCCGATCTGGACCAAGTAGACGTCACCGGAGACGACCCCGGGGACGTCGACGCTGGAGTCCGTGCCTCCGCCGCTGTTGTCGTCCCAGTCGATGCAAGTCGAAGTGCAGTCCGCACCCGCGTGGATGGCCAGGCGGGTGTTGAACGACGAACCGGTGGTGCTGAACCGCGTGGGACCTGTGGTCGTGGCCGTCCAGGTCCAGAACAGGTCGCGATGAAGCGTGAAGCCGGCGCATGGTGCCAGGCCGTTGCCGTCGAACCCGCTGGTCGTCGCCTGGTCGGTCTGGAACAACGTCGTCCCGAAGCCGCTGGTCGGTTCCGGTGCTGCGCAGGTGTTGTGGGTCGGAAGTCCGAGCCCCGCGCCGATGGTCAGAACCCCGGACGTCACGACGGGCGTGGTCGGGAACCACCCGCCGACTTGGATCAGGTAGTCCGTGCCGGCATCCGCGCCGACCAGGCTGAAGAGGTCGTCATCGACACAGACGTCGTTGTTGGCCGAGTTCCCGACGCAGGTGGCCGTGCAGTCCGATCCCTCGTAGACGACGATGACCGAGTCGGTGCCCGAACCGCAGGTCTCGATGAAGAAGTCACCACTGCTGGGTGCGTTCCAGACGAAGAAGACGTCGTTCTCGGCCGAGGACTGAAAACCTGCACCACACGTGGCGTTGCCGAAGTTCGTGGTCGACGCCGTCGAGTTGTCCCACGGGAAGCTACCGAGTCCCGAGAGGAGCGTGGGGCCTGCGCACGTGTTGTTCGACGGAAGGGGGGCGGAGAAGGAGACGTTGAGCACGCCCGGCCCCTCTGCCTGGTCGAAGCCTCCGATCTGGATCAGGATGGTGCTCCCCAAGGGGAGCCCCGCCACGGTGATCGAGCTCTGCAGATCGCACGCATCGTCGTTGGTCAGGTAGCACTGGGCAGCGCAACCCGTTCCGTTGTGCAACGAGATGCGCGTGTCGAAGGCCGTCCCGCAGGTGTCGAACGAATAGGTGCCGTCCGCGGTGGCCGTCCATTGCAGGAACGTGTCCTGCCCGATGAGGAACGGGCATGCACCGCTGCCGTTGAACCCACTCGTCGTGTGCCCCGTGGTGTCGAACGGGAACGCTCCTACGCCGCTGATGGAGGTCGCCGTGGAGCAGTCGTCTTGACCGGTGGCGAGCGTGACCAGCCCCAGCCAGGCAAGCACGCAGAGCACGAAGGAGAGGCAGCGGGACGTCATGCGAACAGGGACCAGGGGAGAGGGCGGTCGACGGTGGGCAGCGTGAGAATCGGGAGGGATCACCTCCAGCCCACGTCCCCAGACTAAGCGCAGCCGTCCGATTCGGGGCGACTCGCTTCGTCGGGCGTCTCCCTGGTCCATGTCTCGCACCGGGACCCGCACCCCATGGATGCTCGGCGCGTGTGAGCGCTCGCAGGAACGAGAGCGGGGGCGCCGTCCACCTGGACGGCGCCCCCGCGTAGGAGCAAGGTCTACTCGAGCGAGCTCGAGCAAACCGAGTCAGCTGACTTCCTAGAACAGGACCTTGACGGAGTCCGAGAAGTTGGCCGACGCGCCGTCACGGAACCAGCACTGGAACGCGTAGGTGTCGCCAGGGGCGATGACCTGACCGACCGGGCTGAAGGGCAGCTCG
>JAJDEX010000607.1 GCA_029259575.1 Planctomycetota bacterium
TCGTCGCGTCCCGACCGCTGCGCTGGACGGTGATCGCGGTGGCCTCTTGCGGATGCAGTTGCAGGGACGCGTCCAGGAACGCTTGCTTGGACGTCAAAGGCGTGCCCCCCAGATCGACGAGCTGATCGCCCTCGCAGATCCTGGCTTGGTCGGCGGGGCTGCCTGGCCAGACGTGCGAGACGACCAGGGGTTCGCCGGGGGCCAGCTCGAATCCGAGCCAGGACGTCCGGGCGTTCGGGAAGAGCTCCTCGGCCAGCGTCTCGCGCACCCGGTCCACCGGAATCGCGAAGCCGATGTTCTCGGCGTTCAGGTTCATGACTGTGTTGATGCCGATCAGCTCGCCGCGGATGTTCAGCAAAGGTCCACCGGAGTTGCCCAGGTTGATCGACGCGTCCGTCTGAATGAGGTCGCGGAAGAGCAGGTTCTGGACTTGGACCTGGCGGTGCAGCCCCGAGACGATCCCGGTCGAGACCGTGTGCGCCTGACCGTGCGGGTTGCCGATCGCGACGACCTGTTCCCCGGGCATCAGATCGTGGCTTTGGCCCATGCGAACCGCCGGGAACTTGGGCTCCTGCAAGTTCCCGTTCGCCGAAGCGAGGCTGTTCCACGCAGCGCGCCGTTCCGGGGTCAAGCGGATGAGGAGCAGCGCCAGGTCCTCGCTCTCCTTGTACGACAGGAGGTCCGCCGGATAGGGCTCGAGGTCGTCGGCGAACGAGACCTGGATCTTGTGGGCCCCCTTGACGACGTGATAGTTGGTCACGATGAAGCCGTCCTCGTGAACGACGACCCCGGTGCCGCCGCCGCGTGTGTTCACGTCCCGGGGGCCCATCATCCAGTGGTTCACGCGCTGGGTCGTGTCCGTCTCGATGTAGACGACCGACGGTCCGACGGCATTGACGACACGTACGGTCGGCGTGATGCGGGGCTCGTTGCTCAGCGTGTCGTAGATCGCGTCGCGCTCGTCGGTCGACAAGCGGCGCTCCGGCTGGGCTACGTCGACGTGCAGATCGGCCGATTGGGGGCTAGCCGCGACGGACGCGGTGAGGCTGGCCTCGTGTGCGAGACGGTCGGCGGGGGACGTCGAGATCGGGGCGAGCAGAGGCGCGAGGCCGAGGACGATGTGGATCATGATCGAGAAGCGTGGTGACTACGAAGCCCTCTTCTACGCCCTGGGGCCGGTGTCTGTGAGGGCACGGCTCCAGGATCGGGCCGGATTCCTCGGTCCCTGCGCGACTCTGCGGATCTCAGGAGTCTGGAGAGGGGGCGCTGAACCGAAATCGAACGCGCAGTCGGTCGGTCGGGCCAGCGGCTCGCGGCATTCCGAACTCGGAACGTGCCGGTTCGCGGTGCTCCAACAGAGCGCGGGGATCACCCCGCAGCGGAGGTGAATGGTGGACCACACTGGACTTGAACCAGTGACCTCTACGATGTCAACGTAGCGCTCTAGCCAACTGAGCTAGTGGTCCACTCGGTGCGCGGACGTCGGCTGACGTCCTCGCGGGCCGCAGAGAGTAGGGCTCGTCCACCCCCGTGCCAAGCGTTTTTCGGGGCGGATGTTCCGCATGGGGCAACCTTCCCGTGGGGGGCCGCGTAGACTCTTCGGCCGCATTCCGTTCTCGCCAGCTCGCCTGGCCCCCCCTCCGGCTGGACCCGCCCTTGCGCTCCGGCCCGACCTGCCCCCCAAGCTCCCAAGGATCCAGCCGTGAAGATTGGAGTCGTCCGCGAGATCAAGACCCATGAGTACCGAGTCGCCCTGACCCCCGCCGGGGTGGAGGAGCTGACCCGCGACGGGCACGAGGTGTTGGTCGAGACCGGCGCCGGTGCTGGCAGTGGCCTGTCCAACCAGGACTACGCCGACGCCGGGGCCCGCATCGTCGAGACCGTCGACGGGGTCTGGGCCGAGGCCGAGATGGTCATGAAGGTCAAGGAGCCGCTCGAGGTCGAATGGTCTCGCATGCGCCCCGGCCAGACGCTGTTCACCTACTTCCACCTGGCCGCCGACCGCAAATTGACCGAAGCGGTCATCGCGACGGGCAGCCACTGCTTCGCGTACGAGACCCTCGAGGTCAACAAGACGCTGCCGTTGCTCGAGCCCATGAGCGAGGTCGCCGGCCGCCTGGCCATCCAGGCTGGCGCCAAGTACCTGGAGCGCCCCGCGGGCGGAACCGGGATCCTGCTGGGCGGCGTGCCCGGCGTGCGCCCTGCCAAGGTCCTCGTCCTCGGCGGCGGCATCGTCGGAACGAACGCCGCGCGCATGGCCGCCGGTCTGGGTGCCGACGTCGTCGTGCTCGACGTGAACATCCGTCGCATGCAGTACCTCGACGAGATCCTCCCGCCGAACGTCACGACGCTCTACAACACGCGCATGACGCTGCGCGAGGAACTGGCCAAGGCCGACCTCACCGTCGGCGCCGTGCTGATCCCCGGTGCGGCCGCGCCCAAGCTGGTCCTGAAGTCCGACCTGGTCGACATGAAGCGCGGGAGCGTCATCGTCGACGTCGCGATCGACCAGGGTGGTTGTTTCGAGACGGCCAAGGCCACCACGCACGAGGATCCGACCTATGTCGTCGAGGACGTCGTGCACTACTGCGTCGCAAACATGCCCGGCGCCGTGCCGCGCACCTCGACCTACGCGTTGACCAACGCGACGCTGCCCTGGGCGCGTCGCCTGGCAAAGATGGGGCCGCTCCTGGCCGCTTCCGAGGATGCGGGTCTGGCCTCGGCCGCCAGCGCGATCGGGGGCAAGCTGACCTGCCCCGCCGTCGCAGCAGCCTTCGACATGGACTGCGTCACCCCTGCCGACGCAGCGATCGCCGCCAGCTGAGACCCGGTTCCAGACTTTGGCTCGCAATCGGCGGCCCGCGCATGCGCGGGCCGCCGATCTGCGTTGCAGGGCCGGGCCGGGATCGACAGGAGATCCGAAAGGACGGATTCGGCGCGTGAACGGACGCTCCTGGCTCGGCAGGATGGCGCGACACAGAGGGTTCTTCCTCCGGCTCCGAACGAACCCCACACCGCGGCATGGCACCGATCGACGAAACCCCTGGACTCGAGGACACCGCGGACGCGGGCTTGCTGGCGGTTCTCCTGCTGGCGACCGTGCAGGGGCTGGCCGAGTTCCTTCCGATCTCGTCCTCGGGTCACCTGGCCCTCGGTCGCGCGCTGCTCGACATGCGCGAAGCGGGACTGCCGTTCGACGTCGCGCTGCACGTTGGAACGTTGGGCGCGGTCGTGTGGGCTTATCGCAAGGACGTCCTCGCCCTGATCCGCGACGTGTGTGCCGGTCGCTTCGCGTTGTTCCTCTGGTTGGTCGTCGCTTCGATCCCTGCCGCCGCGGTCGGGTTCGGCTTCGGCGACGTCTTCGAGGACCTCGCGGAACGCCCCCGCGCAGCCGGCTGCGGATTGCTCGTCACGGCAGCCCTGTTGTTGCTCGGCGATCGAGCCCAACGCAAGGCCTCCGCTGCCCAGGCCCCCGCGGACCCTGGAATGTCGAACGATCCATCGGCGCTGCATGCTGACGCACCGCTGCCCGGTTGGGGGACGGCGGTCTGGGTCGGCGTCGCGCAGTCGTTGGCCCTGTTCCCCGGCGTGTCCCGTTCGGGCAGCACGATCGTCGCCGCTTTGATGCGCTCGGTGCCGGCGGGCCAGGCGGCACGGCTGTCGTTCCTGATGAGCCTGATCGCGGTGGGGGGCGCAGCGATCCTCAAGCTCCCGGACGCCGTGGATTCGGGGTTCCAGGGCGTCGCGCCCGTCCACGTGGCGCTCGGCGCGCTCCTGGCTGGCGTCGTCGGATGGATGGCGTTGCGCACGTTGTTGCTGGTGCTCCGCCGCGGTGCGCTCCGGTGGTTCGCGCTGTACTGCGCGATACTCGGGACCGTGGCTCTGGCGGTAGGCTAGGGGCCATGTGGCCCTTCCTCCTGCTCTGCGCATTCCCCCAAGACACCGCCCAACCGCAACTCACGGCCGAGGACCTGCGCGTCGCCGCTCGGGTGATCGGTCTGGAGTTCACCGAGGCCGAGGCGGCGCAGATGCTGCCGGACGTGGCGGAGCGGTTGGAGGAATTGGCGGAGCTACGCGTTCCGGCCTCCCGGTCGACCGGCGTGGCTCCAGCGCTCGTGTTCGATCCCCTCGTGCCCGGCGTCAAGCTCAACGTGCGGATGCCCCACGAGAAGGCGGAGCGCGAACCCTGGCCGGTCGTCGAGCGACCCGCGGACCCCATGGACCTCCTGTCCATGGACCTGCGCGACCTGACCGAACTGGTGCGCACGCAACGGGTCACCTCGGTCGAGTTGACCGAGCTCGCACTGGAGCGCCTCGCCCAGGTCGACACGCATCTGCATTGCGTGATTTCGACGACCCGCGAGCGCGCGCTCGAGCAGGCGCGCGCCATGGATGCCGAACTCGAACGCGGACGCTGGCGCGGATTCCTGCACGGCATCCCGTACGGCGTGAAGGACCTCTTCGCAGCCAAGGGCGCCCCGACGACCTGGGGCGCGAAGGCCTACGAGCACCAGGTGATCGACGCGGACTCCGAAGTCGTGCGACGACTGGAGTCCGCCGGCGCGGTGTTGATCGCGAAGACCTCCGTGGGAGCCTTGGCCTGGGGCGATATCTGGTTCGGTGCGAAGACGCGCAATCCCTGGAACCTGGAAGAGGGTTCGTCCGGTTCCTCGGCGGGCTCGGCTTCCGCGGTGTCAGCGGGCGCGCTGCCCTTTGCCATCGGGACCGAGACGTTGGGCTCGATCATCTCCCCGTGCGTGCAGTGCGCCGTCACCGGACTGCGGCCCACGTTCGGTCGCGTGCCGCGCACGGGTGCCATTGTCCTGGCGTGGTCGATGGACAAGGTCGGGCCGATCTGTCGCTCGGCGGACGACGCGGGGTTGATCCTGGAGGTGCTGGTCGGGCCGGACGGTCAGGATCCTTCCGCCTTGGATCGTCCGCTCGTGCGTCCCTTCGACCTGGGTCGTGTGCGTGCGCGCATCGGTTACCCGAAAGGCACGTTGAAGGCCGGCACGCCGCTGCACGATCTGTTGCAGGAGCTCGAGGACCTGGGCCATCAACTCGTCGAGGTCGAGATCCCGAGCGGTCCGACGGGCGGGATGCTGCTGACCTTGGGCGCCGAGGCCGCCGCCTCCTTCGACGCCTTCACGCGCGACGGCTTGGACGATCAACTCGTCGTGCAGAAGCGCTTCGCCTGGCCCAACCTCTTCCGCCACGCGCGCTTGATCCCGGCGGTCGAGTACATCAACGCGCAACGTGCACGGACGCAGTTGTGTCAGGCGATGGACGAGGTGCTGCAGTCGGTCGATCTGATCGTCCACCCCAGCTTCGCCGCCGACCTGCTCTCGATCACCAACCTGACCGGACATCCGACGTTGGTGACCTCTTTTGCGTCCGACGACGACGGCAAGCCAGGTTCCATCTGTTTCACAGGTCGGCTGTACGACGAAGGCACACTGCTGAACGTCGTGCGCGCGTGGCAGGACGCCTCCGATCATCGTCGCAAGCCACCGCTGGAGTGGTTGGACGTCCAGCCGACGGACCGGGGGCGCTGAGTGGACGTCCACGTACGAGATGCGGTGGCGGCGGATCTCGAGGTCCTGGTGGCTTGTGGGGGAGCGATGGCCATGGAGACCGAGGATCTGGTCCTCGATCCGGACGTGCATCGCGAGGGCGTACGCTCGGCGCTCGGGGATCCGAACCGTGGCCGCTATTGGGTCGCTGAAGTCTCCGGCGAGGTCGTCGGCACCCTGATGGTGACGCGCGAGTGGAGCGACTGGCGCTGCGGCTGGATGTGGTGGATCCAGAGCGTTTTCGTCCTCGAGTCCGCCCGTGGGCAGGGTGTCTACCGCGCCCTGTACGCGAGCGTGATGGACGGGGCCCGGGCAGCCGGCGACGTCTTCGGGATCCGGCTCTACGTGGACCGGGACAATCGCCCCGCCCAGGCGGTCTACGGCGCCCTGGGTATGTCTCAGAGCCACTATCTGATGTACGAGGTCGAGTTCCCCCGGGAAGATCGGACGTAGAATCAGCGCCCGTCGTCCGCATCCAACATGACCTCCGAACCCAAACGCGCCCTGATCACGGGCATCACCGGCCAAGACGGCAGCTATCTGGCCGAGTGGCTCCTCGACCAGGGGTACGAGGTCCACGGACTCGTGAGTCGCACCAGCCGTCCGGCTCTGGGTCGCCTGGCCGTGGTCGAGGGACGCATCGTCCTGACCACCGGCGATCTGTTGGACCAGGGCAGCCTGGTGCGCGCGCTCGAGACGTCGCGACCGCATGAGGTCTACAACCTCGCGGCGCAGTCGTTCGTGCCGACGTCGTGGTCCGAGCCCGTGTCGACCGCCGAGGTCACCGCCCTGGGTGTCGCGCGCTTGCTGGAAGCTCTCCGCCACGTTTGCCCTGAGGCGCGCTTCTATCAAGCCTCGACCTCGGAGATGTTCGGCAAGGCGTCCCCGCCGCAGAGCGAGACGACCCCGTTCCATCCGCGCTCGCCCTACGGCGTGGCCAAGATCTACGCGCATTGGGCGACCGTCAATCACCGTGAGTCCTACGGCACGTTCGCGTGCAGCGGGCTCCTGTTCAATCACGAATCGCCGCGTCGAGGCGAGGAATTCGTGACCCGCAAGGTGACGCGCGCGGTGGCCCGCATCCACCTGGGCCTCCAGTCGGACCTTCGACTGGGCAACATGGATGCGCGACGCGACTGGGGTCACGCCAAGGACTTCGTGCGCGCGATGTGGCTGATGCTGCAACAGGACGAACCGCGCGACTACGTGATCGCCACGGGCGTCACCCACACCGTCGAGCAGTTGGTGGACACCGCGTTCCGTTGCGTCGACCGCGATTGGCACGACCACGTCGTCCAGGACCCCGCGTTGCTGCGGCCGGCCGAGGTCGACCACTTGGTCGGCGACGCCACGCGCGCCCGCGAGGAACTCGGATGGGCACCGAAGATCACGTTCGCGGACATGATCCGTGAAATGGTCGACTACGACCTGGCCAGTTGCGCGCGCGACGCGCAATTGCCGGTCCTGCCGCCGACGCTCTAGTTCACGTCGCGATGTCCTTGGCGGAGCCATGTGTGGCTCCCGCGCGAGGATTCACTCGGCGCGCACACCTTCGACGTAACGAACGGTCTCGAGCACGTGCCCTTGGGTGTCGTAGATCAGCATCGAGCCATGCCGGACGCCGTGCTTCCACGTGGCGCGCTCTTGGATGCGACCGCTCGGGTCGTGGGTCGTCCACTCGCCGTGGCGCGCGTCGTCCACGTAGGTTCCCGTCAGGCCGACCTTGCCCGTGGGGTGGTACCAGGTCCAAACGCCCTCGCGGCGACCGGCGCGGAACTCACCCTCGCTGCGCATGCCATCTTCCGTGTGCAGCACCCAATGGCCCTGTTCGAGGCCATCGGCATAGGTTCCGAAGCCTTCGGCGTCGCCCTGCTTGTCGAAGTACTCTGCCGGTCCGTGGTGCAGCCAGCGTCCGTCGCGATAGACCTGGGTGTGCTTCGCGCGTTCGACCTTCGGCTCACCCGGGTGATGGTCGACACGCACACGCGTCGTGCCTTCGACGACGTCGTCGGCGCAAGCTGCGAGTGCGACCGCGAGCACGCACAACCAACCTTTGTGCAGAAACGTGGTCCAGGTCATGGAAGCGCGAATGCGAGCGAGGTGCAGCGCCTACTTGAGGCGGTTGACGTACGGCATCAGGTGCTTGCCGGGGCACGCGGTCGATTTCCAATCCTGGTGCGCGCGCACACGCACCGCCGGGATGTCGTACTGACTGCGCAGCGCGAGCGTCAGCTTGTTCAACGCGACGATGGCGGCCTGGGTGGGCTTCTCGGTCTCGAAGTTGCCGATGACGCAGATGCCGATGTTGCCGGGGTTGCGGTCGGCGGAGTTGTCGCCGCGCACGTGGGCACCCTTCCACTCCATGTCACGGCCTTGGAAGATGCGACCGCCCGGACCGATCAGGAAGTGGTATCCCACGTCGCCGAAGCCCTGGCCGTTCATGTGCGAGTTCTGGATCACGCGCAGGGCCTGCTGGGTCGCCGCGAGGCTGCCGTCGAGCCGTTCGGCGCCGTCGAGGGCCGAGTGATGGATGGTCAGCCACTTCCAAGCGTGGCGGTTGCGCGTCAGGTCCTTCGTGACCGGCGGTCGCGCACCCCATTGCTCGCGCAGGTACAGCTCCGGGACGACCTTGGACTGGACCATGTTCGGTTGTGCATGGGTGAGTCGGCGCAATCCTGATCGAGCCCGCAGCACTTGCTCGGGTGTCGCGCGCGGGTCCTTCGTGACCCTGCGGAATCCGGCTTCGGCTGCGGACAGGCGTTCCAAGTGCGTTCCGGTCCCGGGGCGACCTTGTTCATCGCGGGCCAGGGTCTGACGACCGTCGGCCAGCAGCAATTCACCTTCGATG
>JAJDEX010000608.1 GCA_029259575.1 Planctomycetota bacterium
CCGAGATGACCGACTCGGTCTTCTTCCGCAACCTGAACGCCGCCGCTTACACCGAGGCCAACGTGCACAACGTCTTCGGCGCCGGCAACCACAACGTCCTCATCCCCGGCTTCGACGCCGTGGACGCCCCGATCGTCTCCATCACCCGCGGCCCGGCCGTGGTGCGTGGCGGCAAGACCATGCTGCCGGTCATCGGCCTGGACCCGCGTGCCGCCAACGCAGCGGTCACCAGCTTCGCGGCCGCTCCGAACGATGGCTTCTTCGTTCCGGCCAGCTTCCGCGGCGCCTTCGCCGCGGGTGACGGTGCCAACTGGCTCTCCGGTTGGACGGCTTCCGAGGCCTACGGCATGACCAACACCGGTGGCGTGCAGCAGTCCGAGATCAACATCCTCTGCGACCCCGCCAACGATCACTACCTGGGCAACTACGCCAAGCTCAACGACAGCGTGTTCGACGGCGCCGCCGAGTCCGGTCTGCACCTCGAGGTGACCGACGGTCCCGCCGGTGAGTTCGGCTTCTTCCTCGTCTCCGCTTCGTCGGGTCCGGGCCTGAACGTCTTCGAAGGCATCCTCTGCCTCACCAACCCGACCGGTCGCTACAACCCGCAGATCGCCACGAACCAGGGCGCGCCCGAACTCAACTCGATCGGACAGTTCGACGCGAACGGCACGCTGTACAGCATCTCCGGAAACGCATCCAGCTCCGGTGGATCGGGCTACGACGTCCCGCTCCTCCTGCCCTTCAGCCCGGCCGGTCAAGTGATCGCGCCTGGTGACACCTACTACTTCCAGGCCTGGTACCGCGACCTCAACGGTGGCGGCGGCTCGTCTGCGAACTTCTCGAACGTGGCCGAAGTCCTGTTCCCCTGACCCAACGCCGCGCCTCTCGAGCTTTGGCTCGGGGATCGTTATTGGGGAAAGAGGCTCCCCCTCCCTTTTCGGGAGGGGGAGCCTTCTCCCGAGTCCCGCGCAGACCTGACCTCGCACCCGACCGCATCTCTTCCATGCTTCACGAATCCACGCGAACCGCTTCTCTTCTGCTCCTCCTTGGCCTCGCCACCGGATGTGGTGAGTCCGCCACTCCCAAGGTGTCCGCCGGATCCGGGACGCCAACGAGTCTCTATGCTCCGGCAGCGCCTGCGCTGAACGCGACGCATCGCGACCTGCTGGACCTGGCCTTCGACGCCGTGAGCGAGATGCCGACGAATCCTCACGCCAAGAACCGAGCACGAGGACAGTCCGAGGTCGTCGACACCTGCTTCGAGATCGGGCAACTCGAGTTGGCCCTCCACTACGCGGAACGCATCGACAACTGGCGCAAGCCTCTGGCCGAGGCGACCTATGCCGCAGCCCTGCTCGACCAGGGACGCACCGAAGGCGTCGAGCAGATCTTGGAGCGTGCTCTGGCATCGGCCGAGCAGGCCGAAGGGTGGCGCAAGGATCGCATCCGCAGCCAGGTCGCGGCGGGGATGACGAAGTTGGGGGACGACAGCCGCGCCTCCTCCGTGGCCGACGGCTTGTCCGGCTCCGAGCTCGGCCCCTATCAACGCGCCATGGCGTCGCACGTTCCGGCCGAGGACATGGACACGTTGCTGGCCGGGATCGACCGCCAGATCGCCACCGGGGACTTCGAGCTGCACCGCCATGCACTGCAGTCCCTCATCGTCTGGATCGGTCGATTCCCGGACGACGCCGAATCGCGTCGCGAGATGGAGGACCGCATCGTGGACTCCTGGAGTCGCCTGCCCGCGCAGATGCGCATCGAGTTCGCGCTCGAGCTCGCGGACCTCGCCCTGGTCCGCTCGGACGAGTCGAGGGCTCGGTACTGGGTCGAACAGGCCGACGGCCTCCTGCACGGTCCCTCCTGGGTCCCGGAGCATCGCATCCCCTTGGTCTGTTCGGTGGCGGCCATGCGGGCGCGTTACGGCGATGCGGGTCGCGCCGAGGCGGACCTGAAGTTGATGGAGCGGTTGTACGACGAGCAACGCGAGAACATCGCGAACATCTATCGAGCCGACGCGCTCGTTCCGCTGGCCGTCGCCTGGCACCGTTTGGGCGACGCGGATCGCGCGCAGCAGTACCTGTGGTTCGCTCTCGAGGAGTCGCAGGAGAACCCGAACTCGAGGCCCCGCGTCGACGACTTCATCCTGGTCTGTTGTGCGATGGTGGAGTCGGACCTGATGCCGAACGCCCAGCTGCTCAACCGCATGCAGGAGATCGCCACGAGTGTGGGCGCGCCTTGGTAAGGCACGTCTGAGCCACGCATCAGGCGCGTAGGCCCTGGCACGAAGGGCAGCCCATTCCGTGGATCGTCGATTCCATGGCGGAGTCGCAGCCCGCTTTGACGGTGGTCCACCTCGCATGGGAGACTTCGGGTCCCGCGAAGCGGGTCCCATGAAACGAATCTTGCTATTGGTGGTCGTGGTCGGTCTTACCGGACTTCTCGTTTGGAGGTTGAACGGTAACGAGGGAGGCGCTGAAGCGCTCGGGAACGGAGCTCGGTCGCCTGTGACCA
>JAJDEX010000609.1 GCA_029259575.1 Planctomycetota bacterium
CCTCTGGATCGCGTGAAACACCTCGCGCCCACGATCGCCTGCAGCCAACACGAGGCGACACGCGGGCCACGTCGAGCGTCGTGGCGAACAGCGATCCCAGAAGTCGTGCTGGAAGGTCGCGCCCGTGCGTGCCGCGACCGCGCGCCACGCATCTTGCACATAGGACTGCGTCGCCGCATCCATGGGAGCATCACTGTCCGGCGCGAGACCGCCCATGACGTAGGTCAAGCGGACGTCGTCGCGCAACTCGGACTCGAGGGTGTTCAGGACCTCGGTGAAGCCCCAACACCACGAGCACATCGGGTCGGCCACGTACAGCAGGTGCGTCGGAGGGACCTTGGCGGGGGAGTTCATCGTGGCTGCGAATGGATCAGCGGATTCGCCTCAGCGACCTTGTTCGCCGGAGGCCTCGATCGCCTCCGCATGCGTCGGGCCCTTCACATGACGATCGAACCAGTCGATCATCTCGGCGAGCGCGTGCAGGACGGACTCGCGCGCGCGATAGCCGTGGCTCTCCTCGGGCAGCATGACCAGGCGGGCCGTCCCACCGTTGCCCTTGATCGCGTGGTACATGCGCTCGGACTGGATCGGGTAGGTGCCCGCGTTGTTGTCCTTGGCGCCGTGGATCATCAGCAACGGCTCGTTGATCTTGTCCGCATGGAAGAACGGCGAGATCGCCGCGTAGGCGTTCGGTGCTTCCCACAGCGTGCGTCGTTCGGACTGGAATCCGAACGGCGTCAACGTGCGGTTGTACGCACCGCTGCGCGCCAATCCAGCGCTGAACAGGTCGCAGTGCGCCAGCAGATTGGCCGTCATGAACGCGCCGTAGCTGTGACCTCCGACGCCGACCCGCGTGCCGTCGGCGACGCCCATTTCGACGGCCTTGTCGATCGCCGCCTGGGCCGCGGACACGATCTGAACGATGAACGTGTCGTTCATCGTCTCGGCGTCGCCGATGATGGGCATCGTGGCGCCGTCCATGATCGCGTAGCCCTGCGTCAGGAAGAACAGGCGGGACGAGCCGCCGATGCGTGTGAAGCGCGACGGCGAACCGCTGACCTGGCCTGCGGTGGAGGGATCGTTGAACTCGCGCGGATAGGCCCACACCACCAAGGGCAACTCCTGTCCTTCCTGATGGTCCGCAGGGAGGTAGAGCGTGGCCGACAGCGGGACGCCGTCAGCGCGCTCGTACTTCACCAGTTGCTTCGTGATGCCACGCAGCTGCGGCGTCGGATCGACGAACTGCGTCAGCTGGTCCCAAGTGCCGGGATTGCGCAGGTCACGCTGGAAGTAGTTGGGAGGTTGGTTCTTGGACTCGTGGCGGGTCAGGAATCGCAGCACGTCGCCGTCCTCCTCGACCTCGAGCAGCGCGACCGCATTCTCGTACGAGCCCAACTTGCAGCGCCACAGACGTTCGACCTCGAGCGTCTTCAAGTTCTGCCGATCGAGGAACGGCAGCTGACCCTCGGGCGAGTCGCCGGCGCCGGTGCGATACACCCAATCGCCTTCCTGGCGGACCACCGATCGGCCGGATGGATCCGCTTCCATGACGAACGATCCCGGATTGCCGTAGCGGTCCTGGACCGAGCGATCATCGAGCACGATCGGGTCGACCTTTGGCGTGCCCAGGTCGTGCAACGTCGTGCGTGTCCAGCGCCGATCGCGGTCGTACTCGGAGGCCAGCACGAGGTCGGGGTCGGACATCCAGGTCAATCCATAGGAGCGATGTTCGGTCGCGAACATGGCCCGCGGCTCTCCTCCGATCGGCGCCAACCACCATTCGTCGCGCAGGGGCGCATCGACCTTGGGATCACCGCCGTCGAGCGCTTGGACCCACACGAGCGTCGAGAACGCACCGGCTCGCCACTGGAAGCTGCGGGGTCCGGTGGCCACGCCGCCGAGGGGGATGCCTTCGGCCATCGGGATCTCGGCCATGACCACACGTTCGTCGGTCGCGACGTTCCAGACCTCGACCGAGCGCGGGAAGCTGCGGTACGACATCAAGTACGAGAACGGCCGCTGCATGCGCGAGACCAGCAGGTACTCGCCGTTCGGGGAAGGCGAGGCGTCCAGGATCATGCCGGCCGGACCGATCTCCTTGGCCCTGTCACCGTCGACGCCCAGGATCTCGAGCTGGCTCGTTGAGAGGTGCTGAAAGAGCGCTTCATCGTAAGGCGTGGACAAGAGGTCCTGGTACGTCCGCACCGGAGAGCGATCGCCCGCGGTCTCTTGCATGGCCGGTCCTGTCGGCACGCGTGACAGGACGGGTGCAGGTTCACGGTCCGACGGAATCACGTGCGCGAGGATCGACTTGCCGTCGGGCATCCAGCTCCAGCCTCCGCCGTGCACCGCGTTCAAGCCGGACGTGAGTTCGCGCGCTTCACCGCTGGTCGCATCGCAGACCCACAGCGAGATGTCCGTGTCCTCGACGATCGTGAAGCCGAAATGCTGGCTCGTGTGCGACCAGTTCGGGTTCGAGATCCGTGCGCCCTCGGGCAACTCGATGCGCTTCGGCGTTCCGCCGAGGACCTGGCGCAGCTGCAGACCCGTGTTGAGCCCCAAGGTTTGGCGTCCGTTGTTGCGCGCGTCGATCCGCAGCCCGGCCAGGCCGACCCACGGCCGCGAGACTTCCTCGATCGAGGGCATCGCCGAGCGGTCGATCAACACCATGTACTTGTGATCGGGGCTGATGCTGACCGCGGGCGTCGGCGCCGCGTCCACGATGTCGACGACGTCCTGCGGAGGCAGCCGATAACCACCGTCCTGGGCGAGAGGCGCGGCGGCGACGAGAAGAGCGAGTGCGTGCAACATGGCAGGACCTCCGAAGATCGGGGGGAACGGGCGACACCCGATCCTACCCGCTCTGCGGAGGTCCCAAGCCAAACCTACGTTCGGCCTGCTGCTGGGCGTGGCCCAGGCGTCACTCGAACGTCAACTCGATCGCGTCCGAGAAGTTCGACAAAGGGCCGCTGGAGAAGTCTCGGTGCCAGGCCTGGAAGTTCCAGCTCTCGCCGATCAAGGCCGCGACGGGCGGGTTGACCGGGATGCTCGCGAAATCGACCATCAAGGAGATCGTGCCCGTCGGACCGGAACTCATGACCTGGGACATGTAGCGTCCGATGTCGTCCGCCAAACACAGGTGACCCATGGAGCCTCCGGGGTTGGCCGTGAAGCCCTGGGTGCGACTTACGAGGAAGAAACCGAACTGGTTCGGAGGCAGTTGCGTCGCGATCAGGATCAAGCCTTGATCGATGATCACGGACGAGCCGATCGCGTCGATGCGACTGGACATGCCCGTCGTGTTGAAGGGAGCCGGGCTGCAGTAGCGCGTGCCCAGCGAAGGCGGTTCGCAGGTGATGTCGGTGATCCGCAGGTCGTCGATCGCGGCTTCGACGATCGAGCCGCTGCCGTTGTCCTCGGCGATGAACCGCAGTTGGATGGTCGCTGACGGAGTGACGATGCTGTCGACGACGAAGTCGTGATAGAGCCAGCCACCCGTCGTTCCGGTGCCGGTCGGGCCAACGGTCTCGACGGGGAACCACTGCGAGCCATCGTTCGTGATCTCGACGCGCAACGTGTCGTCGACGATCGCGTTGGCGTCGTTCGAGAACCAGCGCCAGTAGCCGATCCTGGGTGCGGTGTACGACGACATGTCGTAGACCGGCGAGAACAAGGTCGTCGAGCCGTTGTCGACGTCGTTCTCTCCAATGGACCCGCCGGTGCCCTGGCCCGTGAACCAGCACATGCTGCCCATCGTCGTGTGATCGTCCGCGGGTTCGGACGCCGTTCCCAGGGGATCGCCCAGGACCCAGACACCGCTGGTCGCGTCGTCCGTGACGTCCCCGACCGTCCAGCCGTCGACGGCTTCCATGGAATGCGTCACCGCGAGGTTGGAGCCCAGCGAGATGAGGCTGGAGTAGCGTTCGCCCGGCGCGCCGAACGGGTCGGCGTAGACCTGGCCGGAGGAGCCCTCCGCCGTGACCCACCACTCGATCGTCGATCCGCAGGTCATGGGCGGGAAGTCCGCGCTCCACGAGGAGCCGAAGACCTGGGTCAACGGATAGGTCTGCACACCGTTGCCGTCGTCGATGTGCAGCTGGGGCGTGATCGGGTTCAGGAATCCGACGCCCGATTCCGCGATCGTCACGTCCGCCGAGTCTCCGGCGGGATCGATCGTCGTCGGCGGCGGGCCATCGACGGCGATGTCGACCTCGGGGTCCCCGAGGCGGAACAAGAACAGGCCGCTCTCCAAGTCGCTGCCGATGATCGTGCCGCTCGGCAGGTACGGATAGCAGCTCCACAGGCCGTTGAACGTGACCCCGTCGTGGGGGCTGAACGTGTCGAAGTGGGCGATCTCGGTCGGGCTCAACGGGTTCGATGCGTAGTCGAACACGCGCAAGCCGGTCGTGTAGTTGGCGGCATAGATCAGCCCGCCATGCGTGTACAGGTTGTGCGTGATCGCGACCTGGCCGTTGTCGAACGGGCTGACGTAGAACGCGTTGTCCACGTCCGACACGTCGATCACGTACGTCGTGCTGGGCAGACTGCCGTCCTCGTCCAGCTCGTCGCCCATGTAGAAGTACTGGCGGTCCTCGCTGAGCCAACCCTGGTGCGAGTACACCGCGCCGGGCCAGTAGACCTGGCTGACGACCTGGATGTTGGCCTTGTTCGTGACGTCCAGGATCGTCAGTCCGGTGTCGTCGTAACCGTTGTTGAATCCGGAGCAGAGGAAGGCGATCTCGCGTCCCGCGTGCGGGCCGGTCGTGTAGCTGACGATCTGGGCGTCGTGGCAGTAGCGCGTGCTCCACGTCGTGACGTAGGTCGGCGCGGCCGGGTTGGCGTTCAGGTCGTAGATGCGAATGCCATGGCCGTTGCCGCCACACAGGTACAGGTAGCCGGAGTCCTCGTTGATCGAGACGTTGTGCGAGTCGGACGAACCGATGCCGGGGATCGTGCTGACCAGCGACACGGAACCGCTGTCGGCGTTGACCAAGCTGATGACCTGGATGTCGTCGCCCGATTCACTGACGCTGTAGCAGTACTCGCCGTAGACCTTCGCATCGCGCCACAGGCTGTTCGTGCCGGACACGTAGCCGATCGAAACCGGCGCGGTCGGAACGGTGATGTCGTAGAAGGCGGTGCCGAGCCGCGTTCCCATGATCGCGTACTCGCGCCCGCTCGGACTGACGTAACCCCAGCAGTCGTTCCCCGTGCTCGCGTTGTCGATCTGGTTCAAGGGAACCCACGACAGCAACTGCATGTTGTTGGCGTCGAAGCCCAGATTGCCGACGCTTCCGGACGGAAGGGGGGCGGCGTTCCTGTAGCCCGGACCGTTGTTGGGCGGGAGGCGATGCAGGACCTTCAGGTCGTCCTCGTGCGCGAGAAGCGGTGACGCGAGTGCGCAGCCGAACAGCGCGAGGGCTCCGAGGTGGAGAACCTTCGACATGGGAAGTTGGAGATGGGGTGTGCCGGGAGAGCAGCGAGAGCGTGGATTCGATGGTACTCCTCGCTTCCCGCCCTGGATGTGACTGCGGCGTGTCCAACGGCGGACGAGGTCGTGCGACGGCAGCCACGACCTTCCAGTCCCACTCCGGGACGGTTCTAGTCGGACAGCGACGGACCGGCCGGGGGCACGAGCAGGGAGGGATCGAGTGCGGCGCCCTCGAGGCTGCCCAGGAAGGCGTGCAGATCGGAGAGTTCCGATGGACTCAGACGCAGGGGCGCCAGGATTTGTTCCTGGTGATGGCTGGTGACCGAAGCACCTTCCCGCGTGTCGTAGAAGTGCAGCACCGCGTCCAGGTCCTCGAACTGTCCTTGATGCATGAACGGAGCGCGGCCGGCGAGGTTGCGCAAGCTCGGCGTCTTGAACGCGCCGAAGGAGTCGGAGGACTTCACCAGGTGCTGCACGCGATTCGCCGTCGTGCCGTTCCGATCGTCGCTGTAGATCCCCGACGCCTTGAACTCGCTGCCCTGGACGTGAGCGATGCCCTGGAAGCGGCCCGGATCGTCACGGCGACCCTCGGGATGGGGCGGCGCCGCGGTGTTGTGGAACTCGGAGTCCGTGAAGTTGGGGCCCAGGTGGCACTGCGTGCAGTTCGCGCGGGTCAGGAACAGATGCAGGCCACGTTGTTCGCTGTCGGACAGGGCCTCGATACCGTCCGACCTGTTCGAGGCCAACGCAGCAGCGAACTGATCGAAGCGCGAGTTCCCGCGCACGAGCAGGCGTTCGAACGCGGCGATGGATTTGCCGACGTTGACGAAGACCTCGTCGCTGGCCGTCACGTCCGACTCGTTCGGCAGCGGGCCGAAGGTGGTCTCGTACGCGCGTTTCAAGTCCGGGTCGTCGTGGAACAGGTCCGCGATCAGGTCGCGGTGGCCGCCCAGTTCGAGCGGGTTCTCGAGCGGGCCGAGCGCCTGCATCCACAGGCTGTCCGCGCGCCCACCCCACCCGAACCAGCGACCGTAGGCGACGTTGATCAGCGACGGAGCGTGCCGCTCGCCCAGTCCCATGCCCTTGGCGAGCGATTTCGGATCACTGAATGCATGCGTCGGAACGTGGCACGTAGCGCACGACACCTGGCCGTCCAGCGAGAGGCGCTCGTCGAAGAACAGCCAATGGCCCAAGCGCGCCGCATTCGGATCGTCGGCGAAGCGATTCGTCGGGTCCGGCGGGACGTCGCCCAACGGCGACAGGCGACCCAGTTGCTTGCGCTCGGCGTCTCCGAACTCGACGGCGGTCCCGGGAGCATCCTGGCAACCCATCAAGGCGCTGAGCAGCGCGATGCCGAGGATGGACTTCAATCCAAGGTCCATGCGACTTGAGCGCGTTCGGTGACCGCACCTCGGCGGACGTCGACATAGACCTCCCAGCGGCCGCTCATGTGGAACAGCATCGGCCCGGCAACGTACTCCGATCCTTCGCGGCGCACGCTCGGGAACACCGTCATGCCATGCCCATGCTCGGGCATGTCCGCGTCCACGCTGACGTCCTCGACCTCGACGTCGAGCGCTCGACCTTCCATGTCGAGCAGCTGGAAGCGCACTTCGAACTCCGCGTTCAGAGGCATGACGGCGGGCGTGTGTCGGACCGAAAGCACGAAGTTCGCGGCATTCGAGTCCTGCTCGACCACGGCGCTGGCGTCGAGGGCCTCCGCTCCACCGCAAGCAGAGAGCAGGAGGAGGATCAGGGCGTGCGGCTTCATTCGACGTAGCTCTCGGGAGGATAGCGCTTCGGATCTCGCGCGATCTGAGCGTACGGCCGGGAGCCGAACGCGTGGACGTATTCCAGCGCTTGCGTGAGCAGGAACCCGCGATGGTTGGCGTGGTCGTTGACGATCAACCGGCCTTCCCCGTCCAGCGCGAGCGCGCGAGGCTTGCGAAACTGGTCCCGGCCCAAACCGGATGAACCGACGCGGACGACCTCGTTGCCCTCGGCGTCGAAGCGGATCACGGCGTCCGCGCCGGCATCCGATACGTACATCGAGCCGTCTTCGAGCAGTACGACACCGTGCGCTCGATCCAATCGACCTTCGCCCAGTCGGCGAGTGGTCGCACCCAGTTCCGAGGTCGTCGTCGAAAAGCCCTGTACCTGGCCCGGTTGCGCATCCGTCACCCACAGCATGCCACCCGGACCCATCGCCATGGAGCGTGGGTCGTGGAAGGTGTCGGGTCGCAGTGTGCGTGTGGGGTTCCAATCCGTATCGAGTTCGATGACGGTGCGATTGGCAGCATCCAGGATGTACGTGCGCTCACCTTCGCGCAGCACTCCGATCGGCGAGATCGGCCATTGCAGGTCCTTCAGGACCGAGGCCTCGGCCTGCGTGCGCTGCAGCCGCTCGAAATCCAATCGCCTAACAGCGCGCGCGACGCCCCGGTGCTGTCCGATCGGTGCATCGGGGTCGATCTCCAGTTGCACCTCTTCGAGGATGCGCAGGCCCGGGTCGCACACCAGCACTGAGCGTGCCGCGATGTCGACATCCACCGCGCTGGGGCGGCGGTAGCGCAACAGCCCGCTCCCCCGACCGCCGAACGTCGTGATCCGGATCGGCTCCTTGCCGAGCCGGGTGTCGTACAGGTGTACGCGACCCGATTCGGGTTCGGTCGCCACCATCCACGTGCCATCCGCATCCAGGTCGAACCCGTGGTGGGGGCTCGGTTTCCCGTCGTTGGGTCGCAGGGGGTCCTCGGTCGGCTCGGCTCCGGACGCGCGGCCGAAGACCTGGACGCGATCGTCCAAGGGTTCCGCGATCGCCATGCGCGAACCGTCCTTCGAGATCGCGATCGCGGAAGGGTAGTGCAGCTTGCCCTTGCCCTCGCGTGGAACGATCGCGTGCAAGCCGAACGTGTACGCGCGCTCGCCCTCGAGCGTGAAGACCTGAACACGATGGTTGGCCGTGTCCGCCACGAACACGCGGTCGTTCCAGACGTCGATACCGTGCGGGTCCGCCAGCAATCCGGGGAAGGCGCCCCACGCACCGAATCCGCGCAAGTGGTTGCCTTCCTCGTCGTAGACCTCGACGCGGGACGTGTCGGCATCGATGACGTACAGCTCGTTCGCGCGGCTCCAGGCCACGTCCATCGGACGCGACAGTTGTTCGTGACCGATCGCCTCCGATTCCCCATCGCTCGTGAGCCAAACGTGTCCGGCGAGCGGGTCGGCCACCGCCAGAACGTGCGCGGAGGTTGCGAGGCCGCCACCGCTGCAGAGCATGTCCTGCTCGGGTCCAACGGGAACGGGGCTCTCTCCGCGAAGGTCAGCTTCGGTCACCGTGCGCCAGCTTCCGCTCACAACAAGGACGTGACGATCGACGGTGATTCCGGACGCGTCCGCCCAACCGGAGGGCTGGGACAAGTCTTGGACCTCGTCGCCTTCCGAGGTGAATCGGCGCACGGTCCGACCCGCCACCCACAGATCGCCCGACGGATCGAACGCGACGGCGGTCGGATCGGACACGCCATGGATCGTGAACAGGTGTCGGCCGAGGTGGGTCGCCTCATCCGCAGGTTCGTCTTGAGTCGAAGCAGGACCGAACGAAGCAGCCGTCAGCCCAAGGACGAGGAAGAGCGCACGCATGCACGTCTTCTACCATTCGCGTTCCCGGGATGCCGACGGTCCGGCCACATCACGGTGTTTTCGGCGATCGGGACTCGACGGCGAGGTCCGTGTGCCAGGTCGCAAGGACCTGCGCTCGCGGGGCCTTGGGCCGAGCCGAATCAACCGGGATCCAGACCTTGCGAAGGCATGGACCAATCGCTGGGGTCGGCCGAGCTCCCGTCGACGCCCGGATCCGATGCCGAGGGCTCCCCCGAGACGTCTTCACGAATCCTTGTCAGCAGTTCCCACCAAGCCCGACGATCGGACGTGCGGCAAGCCTTGAGATCGTCGATGCGCAACTTGGCCGAAGCGTAGTACTCGGCTCGCTGGGGCCAATCATGGGAGGAGGTCATGATCGCCGGCCACCAGACCATCAACGCGTCTGGTAGGTCGGCCGGAATCGGCTCGCTGTCCAGGGAGCGAAACGCACCCATCGCAGCGGCTTCCTGCCAGCTACCGACGAAACGCATGCGAGACATCCGGCTCTCCGGCGCCAGCGGTGGGTTGGTCCGTCCGGTGGGTAGCACGAAGAAATACAAACGGTCACGGGCAGGACGATCTTGCGTCCATTGGATAGCAGGCATGCTCGGGCCATGCGGAGCACCCTGGCGTCAGGCCACGGTCGCTCGCATGAATCTCTCCTCTCTGTTCGCAGCCTAGGATCCGAATGCGCTGATGCACATAACCGTTTCTCGATTAAGAGCCAGAGTGTGAGTGGTCCCACTATTGGGATTCCGCGTTGGATCGCATCTTCACTTGGGTCCGGTCGAGCCTCGCGTCGCATCCGCGATGACCAATCGGTAGCCGAGGTCGAGTTCCTCGAGGTCGCGCAGCGAACCATAACGTTCAGTCCAGATTCCCGATTCCAGATCCTCCCGCAGGTGGTTCATGCTCTCGTCCACATGCTCGATGCGCGCAAACGTCGAGATCGAGTGGCGCACCGACCGGTCCAAGTACGCTTCGGGTCGGCGCCAGTAAGCACCCAGGAAACCGTCGCAGCAGTCGTGAGGAATGGGCACCGCCCGGATCTGACATGGTCCCAGGACCGCTTCGAGTTCGGTCATGCCGGGGAAGATCTCCTGGTCGATGGCATCGATCTCGGGGACGTAGTCCTTCACCAACCAGAACCGGGAGACCGCTGGGTCCCAGGTGAGGAGGACGACCCGCCGCTCGGCCACGCGTTGCATCTCACGCAGGCCCGCGCCGGGGTCATCCCAGTGGTGAAGGCTCAAGACCGACAAGGCGGCGTCCACCGAGTTCGATCGGAACGGCAGGTGGGTTGCCGAGCCCTGGACGCACGGAGCCCTGTCGGGTGAGCGTTGATCGATCATGACCCTGGAGCGTTCCAGCGCGAACGCGCCCTCCGGTTCGTAGGACCCTGCACCCGCACCGACGTTGAGCACCGAACGGGACGTCCCCAGCGCGGACGCGATATGCGCGGCAATTCGTGCATCTGGTCGGCGACGCGACGCGTATCCAATTCCGATTCGATCGTACTTCGTGGTCATGGAACACCATTCTAGGGGTCGTGAATCCGGTCACCCGGACCAGGTCCTCGCAGGTACGGAGCCACGGGGTGAATGGGGAATCAAAGTTTGGATGACCCGACGCTGGACCTCGTCCGCATGATCTTCCCGTGACCAACAGCTTCTCGGAACCCCAGTCGGAGGCGCAGCCGGCCTCTCGGACCCGCGCCGTAGCCTTCCTCGCGCAGTGGGGCAGCTTGCTGGCGCTGGTGGGCGCCACGCTCTGCACCTTCGGCGCGGCACGCTGGTGGGCGTTCGAACTGTCGACCCACTTCGAGGTCCAGTACCTGATCGGTTCCACCTGCGCCTTCCTGCTGGCTGGGTTCCGAAGGAGTCTGGTGGGATTGCTCCTGGCCGGCGTGCTTTGTGGTGTACACGGGGTTCGTGTCCTCGCTCTCCAAGGTGATGCCGTCGAGGTGGAGGCGGGTTCCGGATCGGAGCCCGCGCTGCGCCTGCTGTTGTCCAACGTGCAGACCAGCAATCAGGATTCGCCATCGCTGCTGTCCTTGATCGCGGACGAAGGCCCAGACGTGATCTGCCTGCTCGAGGTCGATCGCCGATGGCTGGACGATCTGCAGTCCATCGAGACGACGTATCCCCATTTCGAGCGTCATCCGCGCAACGACAATTTCGGGATCGCGATCTATTCCAAGATCCCTTTCGAGGACGTCGAACGCATCGACCTCGGGACCGGCGCCAAGCCTTCCATCCGTGCACAGGTCGAACACGCTGGGCGGCCGTTGCACTTCCTCGTGACGCATCCTGTACCTCCGATCGGTCGTTACAACGGGCAGTCCCGCGACGGTCAGATCGAGGACCTGGCCAACCTGGCGCGCGACCTGGGACCGCGTACCGTGATCGCGGGTGACCTGAACGCGACGCCTTGGACGCCGGTCTTCGAACAACTGCTGGAGACCGGCAACGTGCGTGACTCCATGCAGGGATACGGCGTACACGCGACCTGGCCTGCGCGCTGGCCGTCATGGTTGCGGATCCCGATCGATCACATCTTGCTCGGTGAGGACGTCATGCTCCTCGATCGCCGCGTAGGCCCCTTCATCGGCTCCGATCACCGGCCCGTGATCGTCGATCTGCGCTGATCTTGGTCGAGGGGGGCCGCAGCCCTTACGCTGTGCGCGCTCGCGTTGAGCGGGGAACAGGGAACCTGCCGTCCCTCGGCGCACGACTCGTCACGTCGCGCATCGATTCCCACGAACCACAACACGTCAATCAGGATTGGATATGGGTGCTTTGGGTGCAGTGATCGGAGCTTTGCTTGCAGGTGCCATCGGTAGTGCGGCGTGGGCCCTCTTGATCCTCAAAGCGAACTACGAGATCCGCTGGCTCGCGTGGGGCATCGGTGGTCTCGTCGGGTTGGGTGCGCTGATCGGCTCCGGTCGCAAGATCAGTCCGGTGAACGGAGTCATGGCCGCTGTGATCGCGGTGCTGTCCGTGTTCGGTGGCAAGTTCGTCGCGCTTCACCACGACGTGCCCAACGTCTCGGACGAGTTCGCGACATCGATGTTCGCGGACATCGTTGCCGAGGAGTTCATGGACGCAGGCCGGGATTTCAACTGGCCGCCTGCCGGAGAGGACGACTTCCGAGAGTCCGAGGAGCACTATCCCGCGGAGATCTGGGCCGAAGGCGCCAGCCGTTGGGACAGCCTTGGCTCGGACGGGCAGGCGGACTACAAGATGTCGCTCCGCGAGAATGCGATGGAGTTCACGGGGCAATCGGAGACCGGGATGGTGATCGGCGCCATCCAGGACAGCCTCGACCTGTTCGATCTCCT
>JAJDEX010000610.1 GCA_029259575.1 Planctomycetota bacterium
GGGAATCACGATCAGGAGGACCAAGGCCCCGACAACTCGTGAACGCGAAATGGGTGTGACATTCTTCATGGACTTGATCTCAAGTGGCCGGCGGTGCCCTACGCACTTTACGGTGGGGCATTCGATGCAGAGCGCTGTCGCATCAGGAGGTCCTCGTCCTAGGTGCCGCGCACCAGGTACTTGGACAACCCTGTACGGTTCCCGATCGACCTCGCGTGGCTCTCGACGAGGTTCTCCCGGGTGCGAGTGCGTATGGTTCCGCCGGAAATCGGGGCCATCTTGCGTCTTTCCAGCATGCCCTCCGTCTACCCTGCCGAACCCAGTACGAGCCCCCTTTGGAGGCCATCATGAACCAAGATTCCGCAGTCGCATTCGCCGGTGAGAGCCGGGTCCACATCGCCCTGGCCGTCACGGACCTGGAGCGTTCCAAGGCCTTCTACGAGACGCTGTTGGGGGCATCGCCGAGCAAGGAGCGGCCCGGTTACGTTAAGTTCGAGCCGGTCGCGCCGTCGGTGAACCTGACGCTGAACCAGGTCGAAGCGAGCGCCGCATCCGGGAAGACCGCTTCGCACTTCGGCGTACAGGTCAAGTCGATCCAGGCCGTCCAGGAGGCCGCCGCGCGCATGCAAGCGATCGGCGCCGCGACTTCGACCGAGGAGAACACGACCTGTTGCTACGCCGTGCAGGACAAGGTTTGGGTGACCGACCCGGACGGCCACAAGTGGGAGGTCTTCGTGGTGACCCAGGCCGACGTGGTGCCGGTGCCCGAGGATGTGGCTGCGTGCTGTGCTCCGGCCACTCCCTCGACTCCGGGCTCGGCGTCCACGGGTTGCTGCTAGGCATGACCGACGCGCGCGTACCGACCGAACGACTGTGGGAGCTGCTCAGCGACAAGCTGCGCAGCTTCCTGCAGCGTCAGGTCGGGGACGACCACGCCGCCGAGGACCTGCTGCAAGAAACGTTCGTGCGCATCCACAAGAGGCTGGACGACCTGGACGACGAGAGTCGGCTGCACGCGTGGGTCTTCCGCATCGCGCGCAACCTGGCCACCGATCACCTGCGCGCTCGCACGCCGAGCGACGTGGACGACCAGGACGTGCCGTCGCCGGAGTCGGACGACGACGAGAACCTGAACGCGGTCGTGCGCGAGTGGCTGCCGCCGATGATCGCGCAACTGCCGGATCCGTACCGCGAGGCGTTGCAGATGTATGAATTCGAGCGTCTCCCCCAGCAGGAGATCGCCGACCGCCTCGGGATCTCGTTGTCCGGCGCCAAATCGCGCATTCAACGCGGACGCGAGAAGTTGAAGGGGATCCTCTTCGACTGTTGCTCGTTCGAGCGCGACCGGCGCGGGAACGTGATCGGCTTCACGCGCAACGGGCCGGCGGAATGTGGGGAGTGTTGAGCGGAGACGCTCGCCCGCGCTAGCGAATCAGCGAAAAGCCGATGCGGATCTGGGAAGGGCCCTTGCGGTCGTAGCCAAGGATGCTCTCGCCCCAACCGTTGACGTACTGCACCAACAGGAAACCTTCGAAGTCGCCGGAGAAGAGCTTCTGCATCGGGTAGGTCATGTCGACTTGCAGGTAGCCGCGATCGGAGTTCTTGCCGAGACGCATGTCGCTGGAGATCCCGAGGCCGTCCTCGTCGTACGCGTTGAGGCGCAAGTTGAACTGGCCTCGAAACTCGGCGATGTCAGGGTTCTTGTCGCCTTTGTCCAGGTAGGCCCAGACTTTCGGCTCGACGACGATATGAGTCGAATCCCCGATCGCCCAGTCCAGCCTCGGCTTCACGTAGGCGATGTTCACACTGCGGGACTCGAGGCCATCCTTGCCGTTGGACTCGTGCTCGAACCCCAACTCGATTCCAGTGTTCAAGGAATCCGAAGACCAGTCCTCGATCCGCTGGTCGCGCCAGAACAGACCTGGCCGATAGCTGGAATCGAGGAACGGTGCCGACGAGGACTCCAGGTCCCAGAACGACGTCTGTGAGAATCCGAAGTGGAAGCCCTCGATCCATGGATGCCGCTGGACCAGGTCGCCTTCGGGGTTGAGGAACTTGTAGGCGAAGCTGTACTGAAACCTGGCGTTGTCGCGCCCCTGGAATCCAACGGCGAAGTACAGCGGTTCGTGTGCGGAGAGTCGTGCCAGGATCCGCTCCTGGGCGGTCGGGCCGTCGTCTGCGGTTCGAGGACCGGGTTCGAGGTCCTGGCTCGACAAGACCGGGTCATCGGGCGTCCCTTCCTGAGCCCCCGACCACGAGCCCCGATGAACGGCCGTTCCCCCGGTGGACGCGCAACCGAACATGCAGATCGCCGATGCGATCACCGCGATCCCTTGGGCTCGGAGCGGTCTCCACGTCGGAGACCTCGACGGCTCCCTCCATTCGTTCGCGCAGTTCATCTGGCGCAGAATCTAGCACGGCGCTTCTCCAGGCAAGACTAGCGATCGTTAGGCGATTCAACTTGCAGGACTTCGCGCAGGAACTCAACGAGGTCCTCGGCCAACTCGGACTTTGGCGTCAGGACGTTGCGGTGATTCGCGTCCGGAACGAGATGGAGTTCGAGGCGCGCGCCGGCGCGCAGAAGCGCGGAGCCCAGTTCGAGCGCGTGGTAGGGCGGGACGTCCACGTCCTCTTCGCCGTGGAACAAGAAGACAGGCCGACCGGGCAGCCCTTTGGCGGAATCCTCCGGGTCCAAGTGCGAGCCGATCAGCCACGTCAGACTGCCATACCCTTCGTCATCGAGGACGTCGCCGGTGCGTGCGTACGCACCGCCGACGACGACGGCCGCGACGTCCGATTTCGTGGACGCCAAGGCCAGCGTAGGCACGGCTCCGAGGCTGTAGCCCATGAGCACCGTGCGCGTCGGGTCCACGTCGCTCCGTGACATGGCCAAGGCGTAGGCTGCCCGCAGATCGAGCAGCGTGGAACGACGCGATACCGATGTGTTTCCGGTCGAGCGTCCATAACTTCGATAGTTGAACAGCAAGAGGCTGACGTCCGCGCGCTCGGCAATGGGCTGCAACATCGGCAGCAATTCATCGATCTGCGTACGGCTTCCCGGACTGAAGACGAGCAGTGGTGCTCGGTCGACGCGCCCGTCGCGCAAGGAAGGTGCGGGCAGGAACCAGGTCTGCAACGAGGCGCCGTCCGTGGCTGTTGCGAACTGCTCTTCGACTCCGGCGGGTGCGGGATAGTCGCGGGCGGCCGGTTGATAGAACCGCGCCTCGAGCGAGTTGCAACCGGCGAGACCTGCGACGGTCAGGATCGCTGAACACCGTAACCAGGAGCGCAGGCTGAGGGAGAAGGTCTGCATGGGAGAAGGGTACGCGCGAATGCGTCGACGATTGACCATCCCTTGGATTCCCCTTCGGCTTGCATGCAATGCCCCGTGGCCGGGGCAGGATCGTAACGGAGACAACAAAGCACAGTGTTTACAGGTGACACGGCGCGCGCGCGCGGTAGTCCTGGACGAACCGCCGCTCCATCCGCACGCTGAAGGCCATGAGAGAACCCCGCCGATCGCTCGTCTCCCCCCGCATCGCCATTGGGCTGGTCCTGCTTCTCGCGATAGGCGTCGGTTTCTACGCGCTCTCCTCGCCACCGACTCAGGGAGCCACGGTCCACCAGGCTGAGCCAGAGCAAGAGCAAGAGGTTCAGGACTCGAACACGTCCGAACTGGTCGGGCCCTCGGGCGAGGACGAAGCCCAAATGCGAGCCCAGGCCGACCTCGCGGACCCCAAGGTTTCTGCCGCACGCTCGGGATCCACGTGCATCCTCATCGGGCGCCTCATCGACGAGCGTGATCAGCCGCTCGTCGGTTTCGACGTGCGACTCCAGGCCTGGGAGTTCTGGACAAAAGACATCGAGGTCGACCCGATGCCCCAGGACGATCGCTTCGTCGGATGGACCGTGGAAACCGATTCAGCCGGGGCGTTTCGATTCGAAGTCCCGCCGCCGACGCAGTTCACGGTCAGCTTGCAGGTCGACGACGATCCCTACCTGTCCAAGGTCACGCTCTGGTTCGGAGAGTCCGGTAGGAATCAGCTGGACCCAATCCAACCGGGGACGCGCGACCTCGGCGACATCCGTTTGACGCGGACTGGTGCCATCGCCGGTTCGGTGCGGAGCGAAGGCGGCCAGGCGATCTCGGAAGCCGAGGTGAGTCTCGGTCCGTCACCAGGCAGGACCTACGGGCTCAACAACGACACGACATCCGAATCTGACGGGTCGTATCTGATCGGGCACATTCCACAAGGTGAAGTCGGGATCCTGGCCAAGCACAAGGAGCACTTGAAACAGTTCCGGTCCGGGATCACTGTTCGGGCGGGTGAAACGACCCAGGGCATCGACTTCGTGCTGGCATCCTCACCCACCATCTCGGGCAGGATCACGGACGAATCGGGCGCACCCGTCGCAGGCGCAAAGCTCTGGGGTTGGCCGAAAGGAGGCGGCTCCGGAGCCGGCGCAAAGAGCAAGGACGATGGATCCTTCGAGGTCTTCCTCCCACAAACCGACCCGTACACGCTCGAAGTCACCTGTGTGGGATACGAGCCGATCGGAGTCGGGAAACGGGACACCTACTACGAACCCGGCACCAAGGACCTCGTCTTCACGATGACGCGGGACACTTTGACCACGTTCGTCGTCCTGGACGCGGCCACGGATGCTCCGATCGAGTCTTTCGGGGTGAGGATCCTGCGAAACAAGGGATCGAAGGCCGTCGATCGTGCAGGCGGCTCGCTGGGCGGAGTCCCCCATGTCACCGAACATCCAGGCGGACGATACGAGATCGGCGCACGCCCCGGCACCGACCGCTTCGAGTTGCTCGCGCCGGGATACCTGGAACACGCCGCTGACGTCGAGCACGACGCGGACGCCCCGGGGACGCAGACCCTGCGACTCGAACGCGGTGTCGCTTTGACGGGCAGGGTCACCTTGAAGGGCCAACCTGTCGCGGGCGAGACCGTCGTCCTCGTCCCCGTTCGGGACTTCATCATCGGAGCGATGTTCGATGAAAAATGGCCAGACGATCCCGAGTCGCTGATGAATCTGACCCTCGATCAAGATCGAGTCCGACGCGCCGAGTCGGATGCGGAGGGCCGCTTCGCGTTCACGGGGCTCGATGAAGGCCCCTATTTCCAACTCACCATTCGTGAGGGCTCGACACCGTGTGCGCGCAGGCTGCCAGTCGAGGTCCAGGGCGACGAGGACGTCGATCTGGGCGACATCGAACTCGAACCCGCAGCGTTCCTTCGCGCCCGCCTGCTGATGCCCGACGGAATCGATCCGACGAACGCGGTCTTCTATCTGGACGACTGGAAGAACAAGCAGATGTTTCACGGCGCGTCGAACGGTTGGTTGGAGATCGGTCCGATCGGGCCCGGCATCCATCGTTTGCAGTCGAAGGAAGTGCCTGGAGTGCTGGCAGGAGGGACCACCGCGACGGTCGACCTGAAGCCTGGGGAGACCGA
>JAJDEX010000062.1 GCA_029259575.1 Planctomycetota bacterium
TCCCAGTCGTAGAGCGGTCGACCCATGCGGGACTCGACCGCCGGCAGCGGATCGACCGGCCAGATGGCGGCGGAACCGTCGGCGCTGATGCTCAGGATGCGCGGCTCGACGGCCACCGGATCGAAGACGGCTTGGACCTCGGCGGGACCGTGGCGGTCGTAGATCGTGAACGTACTGCCGTCCTTCAGGTCCCAGACGATGGCGCGGCCCGCGCTGGTCGACGTGACCGCGAACCGACCGCTGGGATCCACGTCGAGGAACGACAGGGACTGATCCGCACGGGTCGCCGGCGTGACGCCCTCGGTGGCCTGCGGGTGATGCACCCGCGCGAAGTTCCCGCCTTGTCGGTCCCCCGCCACGGCGACGGCTCCCCCACGCACGAGCCGCATCCAACGCGCATCGATCGTCTTGTAGTGTTCCCCGATCACCTGCTCGGTCTCGAGGTCGACGGTGTGGACGTAGAAGGACGACCGCATGCGCCCGCCCTTGGGCTCTTCATTGGTCAGGACGCTGACGCGCTCGGCGTCCGGCCACGCTTCGAGCAACAGGGACTTCGGCGGATCGCCCTCCCGGAACACGGGCGGCAGTTCGATGCTGGATCGGTGGGCGCCGTCGGTGGCTGCGAAGACCTCGAGGCGCGAGGTGCGGCAGGCGACGACGATCCGCGCACCGCTTGCGCTGTAGCGAGCCGACTTGGCCTTGGGCGCGTCCAGCACGAGTTCCGGGCCATCGGCGCGCCACAGTCGCACGACGCCTTGCCCGTCCACGGTGACGAACGCGTCGCCCTGGGGCGCCAGGTCGGCATCGACGAGCCCGGCCGCGTGAGGACGAGGTTGCTGCAGCAGGTCGCCCGATTCGAGGTCCCAGATCAACGCCGCGCTCGCGGACCAGGCGAGGAGTTGTGTGCCGTCGCGGGACACCCTTCCAGAAACGACGGGACCCGTCAGCCCTTCGAACCTCGCCAGAACGGATCCGGGAGCGGCGTCCTCGGCCGCAACGAGTCCGGGCGGCGTCGCGAACAACGTCAAGCCTCCTGCGTCGTCGCCGATCACCGCGCGCAACCCATCGGGCAGGAAGGAGCACCACGTCAGCGCCGAACCCGAGGTGGACAGGCGGTAGGCCAGAGGCGGCGTCCGCGAATCGAACACGTAGACCAAGGTCCGCAGGTCGCGCACGACGACCTCGTTCCCCAACGGCGACCACACCGCGCGTAGAGGATTCACATAGCCCCGCAGGGTCGCTTGCAGGTGACCGTCGGTCGCGTTCCAAAGGCGCACGGTGCCGTCGAGCGCACAGGTTGCGAGGCGCTCGCCGTCAGGGGAGAACGTGGCGGAGAAGACGGGGCCCTCGTGTCCGACCAGGCGCTGTGAACTTCCGTCCATGAGGTTCGCGTTCCAGACGAGCCCCGCGCCTTCTCGAGAACAGAACGCGATGCGTGTTCCGCTCGCATTCATGTCGACGTGGCAGAGTGCCTCGGTCCCGACACCGAGCGGAGAGCGCCCATCCGGCTGCCCCGTGGTCGCATCGAACAGTCGAACGTGACCGTCCTCGGACGCCGTGGCGACCAGGTCCCCACCGAACACGGTCCAGGTGATCGGCTTCGTGTGCCCTGCCAGATTCGCGATCCGCGCACCGGTCGAGGTGTTCCAGAGCGCGGGAGCCTCCGCTGCCTCGGCGTGGATCCGGGGCGGGATAAAGGCTCCGCTGGTCACCACGGTCCGTCCGTCCGGAGAGACACGGGCGAGCGTGTGACCGTCATCGGCGTTGGCGAACCGCCGCAACACATGGCCGTCGGCGGCACGGACGATCAAGGTCTCGCCGTGCTGTTCCTGGACGACGCACCACGCGCCGTCGGGTGAAAATTCGATCCAGCTGATCCCGAGGACGCCGACGTCGACGGTCCACAACGCCGGCGAGCCGGAGGCCAGGTTCGCGCTGTTGGCGTAGGCCACCAAGTTACCGCCCGCGCCGCCACAGACAGTCACTTCCAAAGTGGGAGCCACTGCCACGGGGAACGCTTGCTGCTTCTCCAGGACGACGTCGACCTGTTCGAAGACGGACCAGCTGGCGATGGCGCGCGTGGCCTCCCCTTCGAAGACGCGCAACCAACCGTCGCTGTACGTCACCCAGGTGCGCGTCCCGACCTTGGTCAGGGACAGGATCTGCACCGCGGACTTCAGATCGTCGAGCTCGTAGATCCGGAGCAGGCGGCTGTCCTCGAGCGGTCCGTACAACGCCGTGCGCGCGCGCGGACCGGGGGCCATGCCCAGGACCTCGAGCCCGAGGGCCAAACCTGCTGCGGGACTGACCTCGTTGACCTCTTCGACGCGCTTCGTCAGCAGGTTGCCCTTGGCCAATCGCAGCGCGTCCTTGGTGTCCGACAGCAACGTCAACGCGATGCTGAGCGAGACGGTCAGCAGCAGGAACACGCCGACGATCGCGGTGGCCAGCGCGGGTTCGCGGCGGACCCAGCGACGCAGGCGCAGGCCGACGCTGGCGGGACGCGCCTGGACCGGCTCGTACACGCGAATGCGCCGCAGGTCCTCGGCGAACGCGAGCGCGCTCTCGTAGCGACGTGCGGGATCCTTCTCGAGCGCCGTCTCGAGCACGACCTTCACGTCCTCGGTCAGGATCGGGTTCTTGGAGCGCGGGTCCGGCGGCGGTTCGTACAGGATCGCCTTCTCCAAGGCGAAGCGCGACGCGCCCTGGAACGGCCGATGACCCAGGAGCGCCTCGTACAGCGTCACGCCCAACGAGAACACGTCGGTGCGCCCGGTGATCGATGCGCGCTTGCCCATCAGTTGTTCGGGGGACATGTAGGCGGGCGTGCCGAAGACCTCGCCGCTGCGCGTGAGCGCGACGTCCTCGTGCACCTCGTCCCGCGCCAGGCCGAAGTCCAGGATGACCGGCCGACCGCTCTCCCCCACGAAGATGTTGCCCGGCTTGATGTCGCGATGGACGACGCCGGCCTCGTGAGCGGCGTGCAACGCGCGCGCGGTGCGTTCGAAGAACTGCAGCACGCTGACCAGCTCGACGCGCGTCTTCGGGATCAGCGCAGGCTTGGTCAGGCCTTGGTCTTCCCGAGCCATCTCCAGCGCGTTGCCCAGGTCGACACCGTCCAGGAACTGCATCGCGATGTACGGTGCGTCGCCCTCGACCTCGGCTTCGAGCACGGCGCAGATGCCGGGGTGCGCCAAGCTCGCGATGCTCTCGGCCTCGCGCTTCAGGCGTGCGCGTCGGTCCTGGGTCACGAAGCCGCCGTGCAACAACTTCAGCGCGACTTTGCGTTGGATGCGCGTGTCCTCGGCCAGGAACACCGCGCCCTGACCACCGGCGCCGAGTTGACGGATCAGGCGATAGGGACCGACGCGTTGCGGCCCCTCGTCCAGGTCGACGACGTCCTCGGGCTCGCGCTCCTCCTGAACGAGGCGCAGGTACTCCGAGGCGACCGCATCCTGGTGCCCCGGGAACCGACGCAGGTATTCCGTCAACGGCTGCCGCGCCTCGCGGTCGGAGTCCTCGAGGAACAGACAGACGAAGTCGAAGACCGCGGCCTGTTCGGATTCCGAGCGCTCGTCCATGGAGATTCGATTCTAGCCCGAGACGGAGGCCCGGCTCTCAGGACCGTGACCATGGGACCCGTTGCGGGACGGTGGCGCCCACTGTCAGCCGCCCGCGATGGGGATGGTCCGGGCCGAGCGTTAAGATCAGCCCATGCGCGACATCGTTCTCGGACTCCTCGGCGGATTGATCGGCAGCGCCCTCTTCGGTGGGTTGGCGATCCTCTTCGTCGCTCTTGAGGGACTGGGACCAGGCGACACCCTGTCCTTCGTCGGGCACATCGTTCCAAGCATGTGCGCCGCAGCCACGCTCATCCTGTTCGTGCGGACTTCGGGACGGAGGTTTCTGATCGCCCTGACTCCTTGGCTGCTGTTCCTGATCTGGATGATTGCGATCACCAACGGGGGGGGCACGGGTCAACAGCAGGTCACGCTCAGGGCCACCATCGTTGCCCTGGCCATGCACCTCCCTGCCGGAGTCGGCGTCCTGGTGAACCGAGTCCGCGATCGGGACGGCTCGGATCCGGCTCCCGCGAGTTAGACTCGGCGCCGATGGGCGACTTCGATCCCGGATCTCAAACGCAACAGTGGCTGGTGGCCGCCAAGGACGGAAACTCCGAGGCCTTCGCCCGTCTGTACGAGCACCTCGTCCCCGCGCTGTTGACGTGGGCCGAGCTGCGCATTCGACCCGCCCAGCGCGCGCACCTCGAGCCCGTCGATCTGGTCCAGGAAGTCTGGCTGCGCGCGTGGCGCCAACTGGACACCTACGACGCCCAGAACGTCCCGTTCCGCTTCTGGGTCTTCCGCGTGGCGAAGAACGTGTTGCTCGAAGCCGTGCGCGCCGCCAGTCGTCGCAGCCGCGGCCAGGCCGGACCCTCGACACGCATGTTCGCGTTGCAGAACGTGCCCGACGACGTCACGGCCGTCTCGAAGCGGCTCGTGCGCGACGAGAACCTGGGCGCGTTCCAGCAGCGCATCGAGGCGCTCGACGAAGAGGACCGCGCGCTCGTCGTGCACTGCGGACTCGAAGGCCTGCCCCACAAAGAGGTCGCCGAACGCATGGGCCTCACGGCCGAAGCCGTCACCAAGCGCTGGCAACGGCTACGCGCCAAGCTAGAAGAACAGGGCGTGCCCGGCACGCTGCTGGCCGAAGCGAGCTGAGTCCAAGGGCTGACGCCCGCCTCGGGATCTAGGCCTGGAGCAGAGCGGCGACCGGCTCGCCGTTCCTGGTCGTAAGTGAACTCCTTCCCTGTGGGTTGGAGCGCTTTCGCTGCCAGGGCACTAGGCTGAGGTCGTCCATGGACACTGCTCCCGAATCCTCCCGCGCATCTCGAACGCACGCCGGCAAGCCGGCCTCGGCTCGCGCCGAGGATCCGTTCGTGGATCCGCAGCCTGCGCAACGCGCGTCCTCCGATGTGGCCGTGACGCCGCAACCTGTACGTACGGCCGGAACCGGGATCGCCCGTGGCCCCGTGGCCCTCGCGGGCTGCATCCTTTGGCGGCGCAGCGGCGCGCCCCGCTCTGCCACAGTCGAGGTCGCCCTGGTCCTTCGTGAAGGTCACTGGTGCCTGCCGCGCGTCGTGGTGCACGCGGGCGAGGATCGTCGCGATGCCGCCCGCCGTGCGGCGCGCGAGCTCTGCGGCACCCACACGATCGACGATGCGTTCATCGGAGAACGCCGCGAGCAGCGCGCGGGGCACGCGCTCTCGACCTGGTGGTGGCGCGTCCTGCCGCTGTCGCGCGATCCCGCGTTCGAAGGCGCGGCGTGGACGACCTGGTTGGCGTTCGACGAGGCCCTGGCGCGTCTCGCGACCGACGAGGATCGGCGCGTGTTGAGCGCGGGACGACCGGCCCATCCACCCAGCGCATGGCGCAAGCGAACGACGCGTGGTCTGGCCGCGCTCGATGCCGAACTCACGCTTGCGCGCGCGGCGTATCGCGACTCGCAAGCGGTCGATGACCTGGCGCTGGCCGAGCAGCACCTGGCGCGCCTCGACGTCGCGGGAGCACGCCGCGCGTTGACGGAAGCCCATCGACACAGCGCGCTCGCCTCCGATCAACGCGACCGCGAGGCTTGGATGCGACGACTCGAGGACGACGTGCGCGGCTGGCCGCCCGGACCCTGGTGTGCGGCGTTCGAGTCCGCGACCGAAGCCGCCATCGGCGACTCCCTCGAGCAACCCACGACGAACGCGAACCAGAGCTTCGCCCGCATCGTGGAGACGCACGCGGCAGGACGCCGCGCCCTGGCCCAGGTCTACTTCGCGCGACGCCTCCAGGCCGCCGCCCTCGGTGCGGTTGCAGCCTTCGGGTTCGCGCTGGCCATGGGAGCGAGCGGATGGTCCCTCCTGGGCTCGGCGATCGGG
>JAJDEX010000611.1 GCA_029259575.1 Planctomycetota bacterium
TGAGCAGTGGTCGCCAAAGACCGCGCCGCCCAGAACCGCGCTGGCCGAACCGAGCAGGAGGCCGTCGAAGCCTGGTGTGCCCTGGTGCACAGCGACGACCGGGATGACGATCGGGAACAGAATCGCCATCGTGCCCCACGAGGTACCGGTGGCCAGCGCAATCAGCCCTGCGAGCAGGAACGTCAGGGTCGGTATCGACCAGGCCGGCAGGCTGGAGCCCAGCAGGCTCGCGACGTAAGCGCCGGCGCGCAAATCGCCCATCACCTTGCCGATCGACCAGGCGAGGATCAGCACCATGATCGCCATGGTCATCGCGCGCACGCCCCGAACCAGCGCATCGATCGACTGCTTCATCGTCATCGCCCGAGACGCCATCGCCAGGATGATGGCGGCGCCGGCTGCGAAACCGGAGCCATACAACAGCGCGTCGTACGAGGCGGAGTTGCTCAACACGTAGCCCAGGTGCCGCAGAACGCCGGCGGCCTTCGCGGCGCTGTATCCAGCCGGGTCGGCGACGCCGGCTTCGGTACCGGTCATCCACAGGTGCGCCAGGACCGTCATGACCAGCGTGCCGATCGGAACCAGCGCGAGCCACCAGCGGGGGGTGGCCGACTTGAGTGCATCGGCCTCCTCCATCAGACCGGTGTCCATCAGCGGCTCACCGCCGTCGCGAATCGGCTTGCCTTCGTGGCGGGCCCGACGCTCAGCCTTCAGCATCGGACCGAAGTCGCGGCCCAGCGCTGCGATGATCACCACGAAGACCAGCGCGAACACCTGGTAGAATCGTGAAGGGATCCCTTTCAGGAACACGTCGTAAGCGTCGCGCTGGATGCCGGCCGCGGTGAGCGCGTCGCCGAGCACCGACACTTCGTAGCCGACCCAGGTAGAGACAATCGCCAGGCTCGCGATCGGCGCCGCGGTCGAGTCGACCAGATAGGAGAGCTTCTCCCTGGAGACGCGGAAGCGATCCGTGACCGGGCGCATCGTGCTGCCGACGAGTAGCGACGAAGCGTAGTCGTCGAAGAACACCAGCATGCCCATGCCCCAGGTCGCGAGCGCGGCGCTCCTGGCGCTCTTCGCGCGCTTTACGACGACGGCGACGATCCCGGCTGTGCCCCCCGACGCACTGATCACACCGACCATGCCGCCCATCAGCAGCGTGAAGATCATGATCTTCACTTTGTCGGCGTCGGCCGCGACCGCGCCGATAACATCGAGCGCGCGCGGAAACGCCGCAATGAAGCTGCCGTGGATCAGCAGGACACCCAGCCATACGCCGCCGAGCAGACTCAGCAGAACCTGCCGCGTCGTGAGCGCCAGACCGATCGCGAAGAACGCCGGCAACAGCGCCCACAGACCGGACAGCTGCGGCACCTCGATCCGGCTCTGCACACCCGCCGCTGATACCGTGATCGTACCCGCGGTGATCTCCGCCTTGCCCAGCTTCGCGACGCCCTTGTTTGCAGTCGGGGTTGCGGTCAGCGTCAGCCCCTCGATGTGCAGCGGACCCGCGAAGCCGGCGACCGTCGCGCCGTCTGCATCGACCGCGCGGATCGTAACGCCTTTGACGCCGGTCGCCCCGACCCACAGCCGCACCGCAGGCCAGTCTGCCGCGAATCCCACCGGCTGCCCGGCCTTGGCGTTTTCGATCAGGCCCTCGCACATCGGTATGTCGAGTTGCAACGGCGAGTTGGTGTTGATGATACAGACCAGGGCCGGCATGGCGGCCAGGGCGGCGCGGTCGATGCCGTGCGCGATGCAGGTCATTTCGATGGCATCGGCCGCGCGGTGCCGACCCAGGGTCCAGGGTTTCCAGTTCTTGTCGGTCAGCGTGATGGCGGCATAGTAAATGTCGAGGTAGCGCGTCTCGGACGGCAGATCCATCGGCTCGAAGGGACCGCCGCCTTCCTGATGCAGGACATTCAAGCTTTGTAGGATGCGCATGAAATCGCACATCTCCGCATAGGTGCCGGACCGGCGGCCACGGTCGATGTCACTGCAGAAAGAAGGTCCGCCGACGCCGGCAAAGACATGGTGCCCGCCACCGACGATCAAGTTGCGCTCGGGATTGCGCGCCCGCAGTTCGAACTGGGCCGGTGCCTTGGCAAGGCTTTCTTCGACAAGACCGCGGTCGAAGCGGACCAGCATCTCGTCCTTAACGACCTCGGCCCCCGCTGCCGACAGATAGTCGCGCGCCGTGCCTTCCAGCACACGCATGCCGATCTCTTCCAGCACCTGCAGCGAGGCTTGGTGAATCGCCTCGACCTGATCGCCGCTGAGCACCTCAATCGGCGCGTAGGGGTTGACCACATTCCGCCAGGGCAGTTGCTTGATTTTGGTGACGTCGCGACGCGCCCGCCGCCGGCTGGTTTCACGTGCCATCTTCCCTCACCTCCGCAATACAAGGGGCCTGCAGCAAGAGTTCCGCGACGGTGGTTCTCACAACTCCACGCGCTCACGGCGGAACGGCACGAGGCCGCCGTCCGGCGAATCGAGCTCGCGCGCAAAGCGGTGCCCGGCGTAAACCGCGTGCGCGATCGCGCCGGGAACTTCGCAATCGCCGATCGGCGTCACGCTCTTGATGCCGGCGGCCAACCAGTCGTCGCGGCGCGCCTTGAGGTCAAACAACAGTTCATCGCGCGGCTGCCGCGCCGTCACCAGAACCAGGCTGCCGCACGCCAGGCGCAACGCGCGGTCGCCGTAAACGCTGGCAAGGCGTACTTCTCCCGGCCCGACGGTGCGCAGGTTGTGCAGCAGCACGATTTCGACACCGAGGTCGAGCAGACGGGCATGCACGCGGTCCTGTTCGTTGGTCATCACGGTCCAGGACGAGGCCAGCGACTCCGGTGTAACCAGCGTTACCGCGTGGCCGGCGCGCCGCAGCTTTTCGGCCAGACAGCCGCCCATGTAATAGTGGTCGTCATCGAAAATCACCACGGGATCGCTCAGGGCACCGCCGCCTTCGGTCCCAACACCGTCGACCAAGATGTCGTCGGGCGTAAGAACATTGGGGCCATCGCAGCCAGCGATCGGAAGTGTATTGGCGATGCCGACCCCGTCGCGGCGCCAGCGCGCCCCGGTCGCCAGCACGACATGGTCGGCGCCCAATTCGAGGACCGCTTCGGCGTCGAGGCGGCTGTGCAGGTAGACCTCGACGTTGGCCTGCTGTTGCATCAGCTGCTGGCGGTGGTCGCGCACCCGAATCCACGAGGCCAGGCCCGGAAGCCCGGCGGACTCGCGGCGTACCCGGCCGCCCAATTCGCCGTCCGCTTCGGCCAGTGTCACGGCATAGCAGCGGCGTCCCAGGCTGGCGGCACACTCCAGCCCCGCCGGCCCGGCGCCAACCACCAGCACGCGCGCCTCCGATGCCTTGGCGGCAATGATCTCGGGATGCCAGCCCCGCCGCCATTCTTCCCCCATGGTCGGGTTCTGGGTGCAGCGCAGAGGCACACCCTCGTTGTTGGAAGCGCGGCAAATGTTGCAGCCGATGCATTCGCGGATCTCGTCGAGCCGGCCCTCCTCTATTTTTTTCGGCAGGAAGGGATCGGCGATCGAAGGACGCGCCGCGCCGATGAAGTCAAGCACGCCGCGGCGCAGTTGCGAGACCATGGCATCGGGCGAGGTGAAGCGTCCGACGCCAACGACAGGCTTGCTGGTCACGCTCTTGACGAAAGCGACATAGGGTTCCTGAAAGGCCTCTTCGGAAAAACGCGCGCTGAGGGAATCGTTCTGCACGAAACTGACGTTGACGTCCCAAAGGTCGGGCAGTTCCGCCAGCATCTCGACGACCTCCCGGCCCTCGCCGTCGGACGTCAGCCCAGCCTCGCCCATGAGTTCGTCGACGGCCAGGCGCACGGCGACCCCACAGCTCTCGCCAACGGCCTCCTTGGTCTCCTCGATCATCTCGCGCAGCAACCGCACGCGGTTCTCCAAGCTGCCGCCGTACTCGTCGCCCCGGTGGTTGAGGCGCCGCGAGAGAAACTGGAAGGGCAGATACTCGTGCCCGGCATAGACGTAGACGATGTCGAAGCCGGCTTGCCGGGCGCGCTTGGCGGCGGCGACCTGCCAGCCGCGAAAGGCTCGAATGTCGGCGCCATCCATGGCCCGCGTCGCCAGCGGCTGGGCGTAATAGGTCGGAAGGCCCGACGGCGACAAGGGCGCCATGCGGGTCATGCGGTTGTTGCAGTGATGGCCACCGTGCCACAGCTCGACCGCGGCCAGGGCACCGTGCCGCTTGACGCTCTCGACCATCAGCGCCTGCGCCTTGACGTCCTGTTCGTCCCACAGCGTCGCAAAGGCATAAGGCGAATCGTCGGCGCTGGGATGGATTGAGCAGTATTCGGTGCAGACCACGCCCCAGCCGCCCTCGGCTTTGATGCCGCGCATGGCCGCCAGAGACCGCGGCATGGTGTAACCCATGCCGCTGGCATGCGGCGTTTGATAGAAGCGGTTCTTGGCTACGACCGGCCCGATGGCCAGTGGTTCGAACAAGATGTCGTAGCGTCCATCGCGCGCCATCCGCAGCCTCCATCCCCACTCGGCCCCCCCCGTCCCAGGTTGCCGCAAATGACAAGACCCGGTGTGCTACAGGCGGCCAAGCTGGCCCGGTCGCACAGTCCTTCAAGTGCGGCGACCCTGCCCCAGGGGCCGGGTGATCGCCAAATGAAAATATCTAAGCCGGCTTTTAAATGGCCTTACGTGGGCCAAGAAATGACCGTTATAGCGCGCGTTTCAGGTATAACGCGCGTTTCAGGCTTGCTGGCACTGTTCCAGCAGCCAGCCACGAAAGGCGACGACCTTGGGCAGACGCGCCGTATGTTCGGGGCAGACCAGATAATAGGAATCGCCCGTGGTCAGGCAGGTCTCGAAGGGCGCGACCAAGCGGCCGGCTGCCAGATCATCGTCGACGAGTGGCCGCCGCCCGATCGCAATGCCCAAGCCATCGAGCGCGGCCTGCAGGGAAAGCATGCGCGAATCAAGCCCCAGGCCATGACTGAGCCCGTGGATCAGATGTTCATCGGGATCGACATCCGCCGCTACAAGCCACTGTTCCCATTCGTCGGGCCGGCTACGGCAGTGGATCAGACGATGACGGCCGAGCTGTGCCGGGTCGAAGATCGGCCAGGTCTCCAGATAGCTTGGGCTGCAGACCGGGAAAAGGTCTTCCGAGAGCAGAAAGTCGCGCCGTTGACGCGGCCAATTACCGGTGCCATGGCGAATGGCGAGGTCGACATCGGCGGAGGAGAGTTCAACCGGGCGTTCGGTGGAGATCAGCCGCACCTCGATGCCGGGATAGGCCCGCTCGAAGGAACTCAAGCGCGGGATCAGCCAGCGCGCCGCAAAGGTCGGATAGAGCAGCAGCGAAATGACCCCGTGCATGTTGCGCTCGACCACCTGCAAGGTCGCCGCCTCCAACTGGTCGAAGCCCTTGCGCAAGCCGATGAGGTAGTTCTGTCCGGTTTCGGTCAACCGCATGCCGCGGTCGCCGCGGTTGAACAGCCGCACGCCGAGATGGCTTTCCAATGCCTTGACCTGGTGACTGATGGCAGAGGGCGATACGTCGAGTTCGGCCGCCGCCAGCTTGAAGTTGCTGAAACGGGCAGCGGCTTCGAACGCGCGCATCGCGGCGAAGGGCGGCAGGCGACGGGACACCGGAGAAAACCGCATCCTAGCTTGTTGAATTCGATCTTAGCGTAAGGACTCTTGCCGCCGTTTGTAAACGCCGCGCGCCAGCCACCGCGCCGCTGCGCCAACCGCAAAACAGCGCCGCCTTGCCATCCTTGGACAAAGTAAAATTTTGCCAGACTCATCTATGCAGCTTTGCGAGTCTTCTGTATGATCTTGATGTTCGCTATTTGTTCTTGGTGACAGATATGCGAAGACTGTCTAGATTTAGTATCTCGCGGGCATGAGAACCCAATATATTGTGCACACTTTGTCCTTTCCACAGATGTGGATTGTAGGAGATTTTTATGGATAGGGCGGGCGTTTTGCAGCAGAAATCCGAGCATAGCAGCAGTTCGAATATTGTTCCGCCGCCTGTGGACGACTTGATCGATGACCGCGATTCGGCGCCACGGACAGGAATTGTCGTGGTGGAAAACGGCGCGGCGGCGCCGAAAGTCTGGAACGAGTCGCTGGCCGACATCGCGCTCGATGACGACCCGGAAAATCCCGAGATATTCAGCCACGGCGAAATCCGCGACCTGTTCCAGAACGAGCGCGGGATCCAAGTCCATATCGACCGCTCCCGCGACGCCAACCTGACCGATTTCGGCAAGGCGACACTCTCCGACCGCTACTTGATGACCGGCGAGTCTTTCCAGGACCTTTTCGCCCGGGTCGCCGCTTATTATGCCGACGACAGCGCTCATGCCCAACGGCTTTACGACTACATTTCGAAGCTGTGGTTCATGCCGGCCACGCCAGTGCTGTCGAACGGCGGCACTTCGCGCGGACTGCCGATCTCCTGCTTCCTCAACGAAGCCGGCGACAGTCTCGACGGCATTGTCGGCCTGTGGAACGAGAACGTTTGGCTGGCGGCCCGTGGCGGCGGCATCGGCAGCTACTGGGGTAACCTGCGCTCAATCGGCGAAAAGGTCGGTCACAACGGCAAGACTTCCGGTGTCATTCCCTTCATCCGCGTCATGGATTCACTTACGCTGGCGATCTCCCAGGGCTCGTTGCGGCGCGGTTCGGCGGCCTGCTACATGCCGATCAACCACCCCGAAATCGAAGAGTTCGTCGAGATGCGACGCCCAACCGGAGGCGATCCAAACCGCAAGGCCCTCAACCTGCACCATGGCATCGTCATCTCCGACGCCTTCATGCGGGCGGTGGAACGCGACGACGAGTGGGGTCTCGTCAGCCCCAAGGATGGTGCCGTCATCCGCAAGATCAAGGCCCGCGATCTTTGGATTCGAATCCTTACCACACGCATTGAAACCGGTGAGCCCTATGTCATCTATGGTGATGTCGTAAACCGCAGCATGCCCGAGCATCACAAGCTTGCCGGGCTTTCGGTGAAGATGTCTAACCTCTGCTCGGAAATCACTCTGCCGACCGGCATCGATCAGAATGGAAACCAGCGCACCGCGGTCTGTTGCCTGTCGTCGTTGAACCTTGAGAAGTACTTCGATTGGCAGGAAAGCGAAGATTTCATCGAAGACGTCATGCGATTCCTCGACAACGTGCTCAGCGATTTCATCGCCAAGGCACCCGACAGCATGGCGCGGGCGCGCTATTCAGCGGCGCGCGAGCGTTCGGTGGGGCTTGGCGTCATGGGTTTCCATTCCTTCATGCAGGCCAACGATATCGGCTTCGAGGGGGTCATGGCCAAGGTTTGGAACAACAAGATGTTCCAGCACATCCGCGGCCAGGCCAATGCCGCCTCGGTGAAATTGGCGGGCGAGCGCGGCGCCTGTCCCGATGCCGCCGATTTCGGCATAGAGGAGCGTTTCTCGAACAAGATGGCGGTCGCGCCGACGGCGTCGATTTCGATAATTTGCGGCGGCGCTTCGCCGGGCATCGAGCCGATCGCTGCGAACTCCTTCACGCACAAGACTCTCTCGGGCTCGTTCAATGTGCGCAACCGCTACCTGGAACGCCTGCTGGAGGAAAAAGGCATCAACAACGAGGAGACCTGGACCTCGATCACCCTCAACGAAGGCTCCGTCCAGCACCTCGAGGCCCTGAGCGACGAGGAAAAGGACGTCTTCAAGACAGCCTTCGAGCTCGACCAGCGTTGGCTCATCGAACACGCGGCGGACCGAGCGCCGCATATTTGCCAGGCGCAATCTCTGAACGTTTTCCTGCCCGCCGATATTCACAAGCGCGATCTGCATCAGATCCACTATCAGGCCTGGAAGAAGGGCGTGAAAAGTCTGTACTACTGTCGCTCGAAATCGATTCAACGCGCCGAGTCACAGGCGACTCAGCGGGTTGAGGCGACGCCTGTCCCGCACCTTGGCAAAGTCTCCTCCAAAGGCATCCGCAAGGGCGATGTGGCACCGGTCGACTACGAGGAGTGCCTCGCCTGCCAATAGCGCGCACCGGCTGCGTTTCGCCTTGAGGCGCACTATGGCGCTTAAGATCATGGGACTTTGAGCGGCTTCTTTTGCCGTGGGGTTGTTGGCGCAATTCCGCTCCAATCCGTGTTCCTGCGGCGGTATAACGTTCTGGCGGAGTGCGGTTTCCCCGCGGCTGCTCAAAAATTCGCAGGGCCAGAACACCGCGAACAGTGAACGTGCCAAAAAAATTGCATCAAACCCTCAGCCGGGCTCATTTCTTCGAACTCATCGGCCTTAGCGCCGACGCCGTTGTCGCCATCGACGACGAGGCACAAATTCTACTGTTCAATCGCGGCGCCGAAGCCCTCTTCGGCTTCGGCGCCGACCAAGCGGTCGGCGCCTCCATCGGCTTGCTGTTTCAGCCCGAAGCCCGGACCAGAATTATACAACTCGGCGACCGTGCGGCGACCGGCGGCAGTCCGCCGTCGCTCATTCGAGTTCGGTGCCGTCATCGCAATGGCGATGAGCTCGATGCCGATGCCAGCCTGACCGCACTGCAATTCAAAGACGAAAGCGTCCTCCTGCTCATCCTGCGCCGAACCGAGGTGAAGACAGTCCAGGCCACACCGACCGAGCGCTTGGCCGGCACCGTAGCCCTGGCCGAAGCTCCCGATGACCTCGGGGTCGAGGCGCACTTGCGCAAGGCAACGTCTTTTCCCATCGACATCGGGCATGACTTCAACAACATTTTCGCCATAGTGCTCGGCAGCCTTGAGCTGTTGGAAGACCACGTCGGCAGCAATCGCAAATCCGCGGCTCTGCTGGAACGCGTCGTTGTCGGCACGGAAATGGGTATCAAGCTGACCCGACGCTTGATCACGCTGGCCCGTCATCACGACTACAGGCCCAGCGATATCGACCTCGGTCGATTCGTGCAGAGCCAATCGGGCAACCTGGCGGAGTTGCTCGGCGACAACATTGGCCTGGCAATCGACATGGCCGACGACCTATGGCCTTGCCGCTGCGATCCCGTGCGTCTCGCCGCGGCCTTGAGCCACCTCGCGCTCAACGCCCGTGAAGCCATGCCGGACGGCGGCAGCCTTGGCCTCGCAGCGGTCAATGTTCCCCGCAGCGAGGCCACCGGCAAGGCCGACGACAGTGTGATGCTGACCGTAAGCGACAGCGGCGAGGGCATGCCCGCCGATGTCCAGGCAGAGGCCTGCAAGCCGTCTTTTTCGAGCAAGTCGGGAAGTGATAACGCGGGCATCGGCCTCAGCTATCTATACGAGCTCATCAATCGTTCGGGCGGCCACCTTGAAATCGACAGCTCTCCCGGGCATGGCACGCGCGTCAGTTTGCGCTTGCCACGTGCCCAGCCGTCCTTGAAAAAACGGCCGAACCGCGTGGCAGTTGCCGAGAGGAAAACCATTCTCGTCGTCGAAGACGATATCAATGTGCGAGATTTTGCCGTTACCGCGCTTCTTGATTTGGGCTACGGCACCCTCGCCGCCGGAACCGGGCGAGAGGCGCTCGACCTTCTGGAAAAGATCCCCGACATCGATCTTCTCTTCTCTGACATCCTGTTGCCGGGCAGTATGAGCGGCGTCCAGCTCCTGCAACAAGCCAGGACCAGATGGCCGAATCTCAAGTTTCTTTTGACGTCGGGTTATGCCAAAGAAGAGTTAAGCGGGCATCCCGAACTGAGCAAAGGTTTCACCGTTATAGAAAAACCCTATTTGATACTCGAGCTGGCGACGCGGCTTGCGGAAATTTTCGAGAATGAGCGGGAACGATAAATGGCCAAGGACAAAGTTCTTGTCGTCGATGACAACGCGGAATTCGCCGAGTTCGTGCGTACGGTTGCAGATGGACTTGGGCATGCGGTCGAGGTCTGCGCCAACGGCGCCTTGGCAAAACAAAGCTACCGCACCTTCAATCCCGAAATAATTGTCCTCGACATGGTCATGCCCGAAATCGACGGCATCGAATTCGTCCAGTGGTTGGCGACGGAGAATTGTACGTCGCGTTTGATTCTCGTTACCGGCTTTAATCCGAATTACACCGATGTCGCCAAGACGATCGGTATGGCCAAGGGGTTGGGCAAGGTGACGACGCTCAACAAACCCGTGCACTTGACCGACCTTCGCCTGGCGTTGAACGGTGATGACGTCGGCTGAACGTCGGTGACGGATTCAATGAATTGGAACACAATTGCCTCGACCCGAAATCGCCGACGATATCCCCGCATATCTCCACAATTCCCGCTTTACCCAGCTTGTTGCCGTTGCCCCCGGATGCTAGTTTTGTCGAGGAGAATCGACCGAGTCCCCGCGCCCGTGCCGACCAGCTTGTGATGCTGGCGCGGCTTCAGTCGCCATCGCCGACCACAGACCGCAAGCGCCGCGACGAAACGCCGAATGCCGCTAGGCCTCGACGACGGAAACCGCGCCACCGCCAGGAGATTCCGCGACTATGTCCTTGCTCGAACCCAACCACGTTTACAAACCCTTTCGCTATCCCTGGGCTTACGATGCGTGGTTGCTGCAGCAGAGAATTCACTGGCTGCCGGAAGAAGTTCCCTTGGCCGACGACGTCAAGGACTGGCAACGCAATCTGAGCGAAGGCGAGCGAAATCTGCTGACTCAGATCTTTCGCTTTTTCACCCAGTCCGATGTCGAGGTGAACAACTGCTACATGAAACACTACTCGCGGGTGTTTCAGCCCACCGAAGTGCAGATGATGCTGGCCGCCTTCTCCAACATGGAGACCATTCATATCGCGGCCTACTCGCATCTCCTCGATACCATCGGCATGCCCGAGGCCGAGTATTCCGCTTTCATGCACTACACGCAGATGAAGGACAAATTCGACTACATGCAGCAGTTCGGCTGCACGACAAAGACCGAAATCGCCAAGACATTGGCCGTCTTCGGCGCATTCACCGAAGGCCTGCAGCTCTTTGCCTCCTTCGCCATTCTATTGAATTTCCCGCGCTTCAACAAAATGAAGGGCATGGGGCAGATCGTTACCTGGTCGGTTCGCGACGAAACCCTGCATACGCAATCGGCCATCCGGCTGTTCAAGACCTTCATCGAAGAGAACCCGGAGATCTGGAACGACGAATTCGAGCGCGACCTCTATATGGCCTGCGAGACGATCGTTACGCACGAGGATGCCTTCATCGACCTCGCTTTCGAGTTGGGTGGCGTTGAGGGCTTGGACGCCGAGGGGGTGAAAGCCTATATCCGCTACATCGCCGACCGGCGCCTGACGCAGCTCGGCCTGCAGCCGATCTACCGCACCAAGGACAATCCATTGCCCTGGCTCGACGCCATGTTGAATGGTGTCGAGCACGTCAACTTTTTCGAGAACCGCGCCACGGAGTATTCGAAGGCGGCCACCCGCGGCACCTGGGACGACGCCTTCGACTAATACCCAGGTGAAGGGGACCGGTTCGGCGGTGGCAAGGGTTTGTGTAACATTCGAGCTTTACGTTTCAGAAGCTTGATTTGACGTAAATATTCATTCCAGATCTTGAGATTGAGTAAAGCTTTCATCGCAAATCGATTGCAGCGCACGCCAGCCCGCGGCTGATAGGGACGGCGGTGCCTTGTGCATCGAGTCGCGCAGCATTTCGGCCCGCGTCCTGCCGGACGGGTGCGACGAGAAGACCTGCAGCAAGGGCCCCAGGTCTCCAGCCGCCGAAGACTCGACGCGCCCAAAAAATTCGACCAGCCCCTGCGCGCTTATTCCCCCGTCACGCAACAAACGCGCCGCGATGGCATCGGCCTCGATTTCATCATCGCGGCTGTAGCCGGCCTCGACCAGGCTCCGTCCGATCAAGGCCGCGGCGCTGCTGCCGAGATCGCCGAGGAGGACGCCAAAGAACAGACCGGTGCCCATGGCCTCGAGAATTCGTTTCGTCGAGTGTCGTGCAATCACATGACCGACTTCATGGGCCAGCACGCCGGCGACTTCATCCGGACTCACGGCAAAATCCAGTAACCCCCTAAAAACGATAATTTGGCCGCCGGGAAGTGCAAAGGCATTGATCAGGCTGATGTCGAGTACCCGGACCCGCAGATCGTAGGCCAGTTCGGCCCCGCCGACAGTACGCTCGGTAAGTTGCCGGAGCACAGCCCGTCCGCTGGCGGCGTTGCAGACTTTCACCGACGTTTGGCCATCGAGGCGGGCAAAGATCTCGCTGGCGGTGCCGACGAGTTCGTCGCCGA
>JAJDEX010000612.1 GCA_029259575.1 Planctomycetota bacterium
GGGCGCCGGCCAGGAAGCGTGACTGCGCCGTGATGCGCGAACCGGAGGCGGCGTGCAGGTTGGAGACGTACAGGTCCAGGTGTCCGTCGCCGTTCACATCGGAAACGGTCGCGCCCATGCCGGCGGCCTGGTCCTCCATGCCGTGCTCGGCGGCGGCCTCTCGGAAGCGACCTTCCTCAGCGACGTAGAGCGTGTTGCGACCGAAGTCGTTGGTGACGTACAGGTCGAGCGCGGCGTCCCCGGCGAAGTCGTCCCAAATGCCCGCGAGGCTGAATCGATCGTTGCTCTGATCGAACCCCAGTTCGGTGGTCACGTCCTCGAACGTGCGCTCGCCTCGATTGGCCCACGCGACATTGGCGGCACCGTTCTGCGCATCGTGGTACGGCGTCGGTGGCGAGGCGTTGCGGTCGCCACGGAAGTAGCGCGTATCGACCAGGTCGAGATCCCCGTCGCCATCGAAGTCGTGCGCGAGAATGCTGTTCACGTTCGCGCCGCCGCCGGCCTGCAGGCGCGTATGGTGCGGGAACCGGGCGTGCCCGTCGTTCCACAGGACGACGACCTCGTCCGCCACACCGAGGGCCAAATCGCGCGCTCCATCGCCATCGAGGTCCACGACCAGCACGCCGCTGGTCCCATCGAGCAGATCGGCGCCGTGACCGACCGGCGCGTCGACCCAGGATCCCGAGCGGGTGCGCAGCAACAGGGCGTTGGCCTCGCCCGCGCGGCGTGCGACGTAGAGGTCCTCGAGTCCGTCGTCGTTCAGGTCCCCCACGCCGACGCCGTGCATGCCGAGGAAGGCCTCGGAGAACGGTACGGAGCGGTCGAATCGATCGACCAGTTCGCCCGCGCCGGTCGTGCTACGTCCCAAGTCGGTCGTACCGAGCACGAGGTCGCTCACATCCCGGTACCCGATCCCGTTCACGCGCACCGATTGTCCGCCGCGGCCGATGAGCGCGGTCAGTTGGAGCCCGCCCTGCACGGACCAGAGCACATCGAGGGACAGGGCGTGCTGTTCGCGCGTGGCGAAGTGCACCACCTCGAGCTCGAGTCGACAACGGAACGTACCGGCCTCAGAATCCCGCTCGCTCGCGGACACCCAGCCTTCCGCGCGTACGGGCCCGGACAGCTCGAGGGCCATGCGCCACTGCTCGATGCCTTCCGCAATCGGAACGGGAAGGCTGGTCGCGGCCCCGCTTCGGTAGGCGGTCACATGCGCATCCCGGCGCAGCATCGTTCGCTCACCTCCCACGAGCGATGCGCGCGCGTCGTCGCTGCACCTCTCGAGCAACGTGGTCGGGTTCCCGTTCAGAGCGTCGCCAAGGGCTGCGACGAACAACGTTTCGGTCAACTCGGCGAACCACTCGGTCGGCCAATCGTCGCCCTTGGAGTCCGGGGACATCCGACCCAATAGGGCTTCGATCGGAGGCGTGACCTTGGGGGACGTGTCCGGGAGCACGCGGGCAGGTGCCTTGGGACGCAGCGCCGGATCGGGTGCGGGAATGGCACCGGACGAGGCGGCGCGGGTGTCCTCGCCACCGCACCCACACAGGGTCAGGCCCAGGACGAGGAGCAGTGCCGCGGGCAGCGGCTGAGAGAACGGGCGCGGGGGCATCCTGGAGAGGGTAGCGCCTGGACCCGCGTGGGCGAACTCTAGGAGTCCTGGTAATGGTCGCCGTAGAACGACCACAGGATGCACTGCAGGGCGGGACGCACCACGGGGTGCGTGATTCCCAGATACGTGCGCTTGATGATCGGCGCCAGTCGTGTGGCCGGGCCGATGCGAATCATGCGGTCCGCCAGGAACAGACGCTCGTAGGGGTTGGTCGCTTCGTCCAGGAACGCTTCCAGCATGACCTCGAGCGAAGCCTCCGCCTTGTCCTGCCAGATGTACTGGATCAGGGCGATGCGTTTCATCGGGTCGGTCTCTGCGGCGTAGAGCTCACGCAGCAACTGCATTCCCGCTTCCCCCGTGTTGAAGACGGCACCACAACACCACTCGAAGGAATCGAGGTGTCCAATGGTGGGCGGAAGGACGTCGTACTGCGCCATGACGAACTCCGCGGCTTCACGAAGCGGGATGAACCCGATCGATCGGATCAGGTCGTTCCGGTCCTTCGCGGTCGCAGGCTCCGCGACGCGGGCCTTCAGGGCTTGGAAGGCACGCTCCGGAACTCCGGAGTCGAGATCCCACTCGGCCATGAGGTCTTGGATCGCGGTCGAGCGACCCAACTTGTCCCCACGCAGGTCCTGGATGCACATCGCGATCGCGTGCTCATGGCCTTGCTGCACGAGATGTCGGCGGACGAACGTGCGCACTTCGACGCTCTGGTCGTTCAAACCGCGCTCGAATGCCGGCAGGATCGCCTCGTAGTCGTCGTAGGCGGCGAGAACTTCGGCGGCAGCGAGCCGGACCTTGGGACCCTGGTGATCCAGGAAGGCGGTCTGGGCCTCCTGTCCGAGCCCGACGAAGCCCAGGGCTTCGATGGCTGCGCGGGCGCGGGCGGGGTGGGAGTCCGCCGTGGTCTCGATCAGTTCCTGGAGCGCCGCGAGGTTCCCGTCCCTGGCAGCCGGTGCGATCAAGTAGCACTGCTGGACCGGGCTGAGAGCCGGTGAACTGCGAAGACTCAAGAACTTGGCGACCATCTCAGGTTCGGTCGCGCCACAAGCCTTCTTGGTCAGGCCGGGATAGAGGTCGACGTTCTCGCTGCGTTCGATCCAACCGGCCAGGTCGATCAGGAGTGCCTGTAGGTCCACGTACGCCATGGCGGCGGAGATCGCGTTCCGCGAGCCAGGGGAGCGCGTCATGACCAATCGCTGCTTCAATCGATCGTAGTCGATCGCTTGACCGCGGACACGCAGCCCGTCGACGGCGGCCAGCAGCGCGGCGTCACTCGGGTGGTCCAGTCCACGTCGCATGATCTCCAGGCCCGAGTCGTCCTCCATCAGGGCACAAGCACCCAAGATGTTCTGGACGACGCCTTGCCGGAACGGATCCGAGAAGACCTGGTCGAACATGCGCGTGAGCGGTTCGATCGCGGCAGCGCCGGCTGCGGCGACCTCGGTGCGGGCGATCTCGAGGGCATCGCGGCCCCCGCGTCCGTCCAGCTTGGACACCAGGACGGAAACCATGTCGGACGTGTCGGCATCGAACGTACGCCCGAACTCGCAGCCACCGAATTCGAGGTGACGCAGTCGGGGATGTTGGCGGTACTGCTCCTCGAGGGTCAGCTCGACGACCACCTCTTCGTGGAGCATGGCACGCACGCCGAGCGCGCCCAGCAGGAGAATCAATCCGCCTGCCAGCCAGAGGCCAATGCCGCCACCGCTCGTGTCCGTCGTAGGTTGCGTGGTGCTCATGGGGAAGTCCTCTCGCCCAGAATCCCCTGGGCACTGTCGAGGGCGACCCTCGCTTTGGCGAGCTCGACGCGCGCCTGACGTTCGTTCGATTCCGCTTCGACCCGATCTCGTTGGTATTCGAGAACCTGGTAATTGGTGGAGAGCCCTTCGTCGTACCGGTCCTGCTCGACCTCGAACTGGCGTCGCGCCAACTCGAGACTCTGCTTGGACGCGCTCACGGCTTCCGCTCGATAGTAGACGTCACGCACGGCCTTGCGCACGTCGGCCACCACCTGCAACTCGTTGCGATCGTGGTTCAGGACGGCCTGGCGCACGGCGATGCGGGCTGCCCGTTCCGCGAAATTCGCGCGTCGGTTGCCGATGGGCATGCTGTAGGTGAGCGCCACCGACCATCCGGGGAACTCGAATCCCAGCGTGTCGCTGAGAGAGGAGTTGTGATTGCGGTCCACCCCATCGCTGGAGGCGCTGACGTTCAGATCCAGGCCGGAGAGCTGCTCCGAAAGTGTGCGGGAATGCTGCACCTGGGCGATGTCGATGCGCACACGATCCTGTCGCAGTTCGGTACGCCGGTCGGTGGCCGTCATCAGGGCTTGGCTCCACGAAGGCACCTGATCGGTCTCCGTGCCCTCGGGAAGCGGGGTCGTCGGGACCAACCGACGTGCCCAGGTGGAGGCCTCGTCCGAATCGAAGAGCATCAGTTTCATGTCGTCGGCGCGCTGGCGCACGTCGTTCTCGGTGCGCAGCAGGGCCTCGATCCGGGTCGCGACCTCCGTGCGGGCCTGCAGCACCTCAACCTCCGTGCCAACACCCGCATCCAGCTCGCGTTGTCGCTTCTCCAGCAGCTCGAGTCCCAGGTCCAGGGACGACTGCGCGACCTCTCGTTGTTGCTCGGCGGCGACCAGATCCCAGTACGCGTTCCGGACCCGCAGAATCAGGTCCTGGCGGGCAGCCCGCTCCTGTTCGACGCTGAGGCGCCAGCTCAAGTCGTTCTCCCTCTGGCTGGACGTCGCGTACTCGCTCCAGGCGCCCCGGCGCAACGGTTGCGTGAAGGTCAACTGTAGGGACGAGTTCACTTGCTCCGAGGCGAAGGCGAACATGCTGTTCGTCGCCTGTTCGCTGGCGTTGAAGGCGGCTTGGAACGAGCCACCGGTGGCCAACGGGCGGGTCAGGTCCAGGGAGTAGCGGGTCGAGCTCGACTCGATGACCGCGGCACCAGCGAGGGAGTTCGAGGACGGGATGTCATCTTCGCTGTACGTGAGGGATTGATTGAGCGTCCAATCGAAGTCGCCCCAACTTCCCAGGTGCATGAAGTCAGCGCGCATCGCGTCGAACGTGGCGCTGCGCAGCTGCAGGTTGTTGAGGAGAGCCAGCTCCTCCGCGTGCTTGAGGTCCAGCTCGAGAACCGGCACGTCCGGTCCCTCGGGATCCAGGTCGACGGGAGCGGGGGTCGGATCGTCCTGGACGACGGTGCACACGGGCGGCACGGAAGGTCCGAACAGAAGGAGGAGCGGAAGCAGCATGAACCGCAGACTTTAGCCCAACCGGAGGGCGCCGACGCCCCCAGGACGGGGAGCTTGTCTTCTTGCGGAAAGGGAACGTGCCGGGCCGGTCGGCCGTCCCTCGACCGGTCTGGTTCAGGATCCGGAATCAGCGCCAGGCGCGCGCGATCGGATCGTCGATCCCGAGGGTCTCGAGGGCTTCCGTCAAGTGAGCCCTCCAGGCCGGTCCAGCGGGTCCCCCAGCGCGGCGGCCCTGGAGTAGGTCGGTGCCACTCGTGAAGGAGTCGCGAGCCCGCCTCAACCGATCGCGGGCCTCGGACCCGAGCAGACCGTAGGACTCGGCCCGCGCGATGGCGGCCAGCGAGAGCAGGCCGACGGGGTCGTCCGAACCCGGGGGCAGCATGGCCAGGGCCAGTTCCACCTCGCCCGCCGTGCTCCATCCTCGGGAATAGCGATCGAGCTCCCACTCGGCATGGACGATGCGTGCCAGGGGATCCTCGGAAGGCGGCAGCGCAGCGTGGGACTGCCCGCGCGCATCCAAGGAGCGGGCGGCCAGGAGCTCCGTCACGGCGGACGTCGGTTGACCGGAGGCCTCCGGCAATCCCTTGCGGATCAACTGGCGATCCCAGCTGAGTTCGTCGGGTGCGGTGTACTGGGGGTGCGTCGGGTCGAAGGTCCGGACGTAGTCGAACGGCTCCGGTGCAAGATCGGGGAATTCCACGACGGGTTCGGCGATGTGAATCGTGAGCTCGCTGGGGCGCACCGGTTCATGCAGAAGCACGTAGGCCATGACGACCGGCACCCCGATCACGTGGACGAGCAAGCTGGCGGCGGCGAGGCGCAGCCAACCGGATTGGCGCAAGCGCCGACCCACGTAGGAGCCGAAGACGCGCAGGTCTCCGCGGAAGGACAGGTCCTCGCGCGTGGTGCGCTCGAGCACATTCTCGGTGACACGTCGCGTCGAGCGGAGCGGGCGCGAACCCAGTTCTTCGGGAAGCGTCAAGGCGCTGCGCACCTGGCCCAGGAACTCGTTCAAGTCCCGTGCGTGGGCGGAGAGCGTCGGGTCGGACACGACCTCGCGGCGCTCCGCTTCGTCGGGCGCCTCGTTCAGCACGAACTCGAGCAGACGCTCCTCGTCCCAGCCTTTCCAGGTCCAGGCTTGGGATTCGCCCACAACGGGTCGGTCGTTCGGGGTTCGGTTGGAGTCAGGCATCGAGGGGCTCCCCCAGCACTTGGCGCAGCTTGCGGACGGCGTGGAACATCCGGGACTTCACCGTACCGATCGGGACCTCCAGCAGCGAGGCGATCTCGGCGTAAGGCATGTCTTGCATGACGCCGAGTTCGAAGACCAGCCGGTGCGGTTCGCCCAGCTCGGCCAGTGCACTCTTGAGGCGATCGGCCTCGTCCCGGCGTGTGAGCGCCACCCCGGGCTCTTCCTCGCGGGTGGAGATCGGATCCGGGCGAAGGTTCTCCTCGTCCGTGCCTCCGACGGCTTCCTGGGGCCGAGCACCGCGACGACGCGCCCGATCGATCCACGCGTTGCGCGCGACCCGGAAGGCGTAGGCCGTGAAACGGCCCTGGTGCTGGTATCCAGAAGCGTGGCGGAACATCTTGAGCAGGGTGTCCTGGGTCAGGTCCTCCGCTTCGGCCGGGCGAGCGCCGAGGCGCCGGAAGAAGGCCAGGAATGTGGAAGTCTCTGAGCGAACGAAGGCCTCGAAAGGCCCCGGATTTCCGTCGCGGAGGGCCTCGAGGGGGTCCTCCCTGTGGTCCCAGGGCACCTTCAATGCCCCACCAACGCTCTCTGGCTCACCGGGTTCACCCCGTTCGCCCTTCTTCGGCGACTTCCGGCGCGAGGTCCTGGATCGAGGGCAGCGCGCGCAGCAGGTCGGTCAGTGGGCCGCCATCCGGCTCCCCCACGACGGACAGCCGAATGCCTCGAACCGATTCCGCCCGATGCTGAAGCCGGATCTCCAGGCGAGGCTCCGGCAGGTGAGCGCGGATGCGGTCGGCCCACTCGACGACGGCCACACCGTCTCCGCTGAGCCAGGCGTCTCCGCCATCGGCCAACAGGGCCTTTTCGCGACCCTCCATCCAGGCATCGAAGTGATAGAGCGGCAGGCGTCCCCCGCCGAGCTCCTGCATGAGGGTGTACGTCGGACTGGCCACGTCGTCCTGGACGCCGAGGCCCATCGCGAGGCCCCGCACGAAGCACGTCTTCCCCGCACCCAGGTCGCCGTCGAGCGTCACGAGCGTGCCTTCGTGAAGGGCCTCCCCGATGTTCCGCGCGAGAGCCTCGGTGGCTTCGGGGCTGCGGGATTCATAGGCGCGGGATCGGAGAGCGCGGGCGTCAGCGTCCATGCGTCCACCCACCTTCTTCGTTCCAACGATGCAGGTCCTGGCCGACGCCCATCCAGAGGCCCGAGCCCGGCCGCACCGAACCGATGTGCGTCAGTCCCGGACAGCGCGTCCGGCACGTCTTCAGCAACCGCGCCAAGCTCGTTCGAGGAACGGTGGCGAGCAGTTCGTGATCCTCCCCGTCCCGCAGAGCATGGTCCAGCGCGGTGCGGCGATCCTGGCGGGCTGCGCGCCGTGCATCGTCGTGGATCGGGATCGCCTCGAGGTTCAGGTCGATGCGTACGCCCGCGGCACGTGCCAGGCGAAAGGCATCGCGGGCGAGCCCGTCGGACACGTCCATGAGCGCGGTCGCGCCTTGCGCGTGCAGCCAGCGTCCCTCGGCCAACCGCGGTTCGAGGGCCAGATGTCGCCCGAGACCGGAACCCCCAACGGGCCCCGTCAGCACGAGCTCCTGACCCTGCCGGGCCCGGGCACGATGGGGCGCCCGCCGCTTGCCGAGCATGCGTCCCACGGCCGTCACCGTGAGTCCCAGCGGGCCGGGCGCACAGGTGAGGTCTCCGCCCAGAAGCGGTGCTCCGTGAGCGCGTCCCGCGCGGTCGACTTCGCGCACGATCGCCCGCAGGTGTCGCGCATGGGCTTCGCGCGGCGCCCGCAGCGCCAACCAAAGTCCCTGGGGTGTCGCCGCCGTCGCCGCCAGATCGGAGAGCGGACGGCCGGCTGCCTTGCGGCCGATGGCCACGGGTCGTGCGGACGGCAGGAAGTGCACGCCTTCGACGCAAGCGTCCACGCAGACGGCCGAGCGCCCCGCCGTGGTCAGCACGAAAGCGTCGTGACCCCGGGCGCCCAAGGGTGCGTCCAGGTGCTTGCCCATCCAGCGGTGCAGATCGTCCTCGTCCCAAGCCATGGCACCCATGCTACCCAGGGCACCCATGGGGACCTCCTGCCACCTGCCGTTACCGGCCCGTGACCCGCTCGGAAGCTCGTGGTGCGTACGTTCGCTTTCCTGTCAACGACCCATCCACGGAGAACCGAACCATGTCGAGATCGAAACGCATCGCACTCCTCGCCGCTGCTGTTGCAGCAACTGTCCTGAGCGCCCCCCTCATCGCGGGCGACCCGGCTCGTTCGTCGTCCAAGGC
>JAJDEX010000613.1 GCA_029259575.1 Planctomycetota bacterium
CGCGTCCTGCTCGTCGAGCGATCGCGGAAACTACGCTTTTTCGGCGGTTATCAAGCGTTTCCGGGGGGCGTGATCGACGCCGTGGATCACGACGGGGAACCTTGGGACGCGCTGGCGCACCGGCGCTGTGCCGTGCGCGAGTGCTTCGAGGAGATCGGTGTCCTGCCGACGATCCTGCGCGACGCTCTGGGCCCTGAGCGTCTCGCGGATCTACGCGCGGGATTGCTGGCCGACGACCGCGAAGCCCTGCTCGCGTTCCGCGCGATCTTGGACGCGCACCCGGCCGCGTTGGAAGGCTTCACCGACGTCGGTGTGCTGACGACGCCACCCTTCGCGCCCGTCCGTTATCGAACCCAGTTCCTGGAACGTCGCTTGCCGTCGGACGTGCAGCCCGAGTTGCAGGGCGGCGAGCTGAGCGCCTGGTCGATCGAGGCTCCGCACGACGTCTTGCGCGCCTTCGCGCAAGGGGAGCGGCTGATCGCGCCACCGGTGTTGGGCCTGCTCGACGTCATGTCGAGGGACGACCTCGCGACGTTCCGCACCGCGGCGCGAACCCTGTGCGACGAGCACGAATCCGGGCGTTTGACCCGGATTCGCAATGCGCCCGGCATCTGGATGGCGTCGCTCGCGACCGACACGATCCCGCCCGCGACGACGACCAACACGTACTTGGTGGGCGAGTCCGAGCTGTGGATCGTGGACCCCGCGACGCCGCACGCGTCCGAGCAGGAGCGGTTGTTCACCCTGCTGGAGGAACTCGTGGCCGAGGGTCGCAAGCTCGCCGGCGTCCTGGTCACGCACCATCACCAGGATCACGTCGGCGCGGTCGAAACGACGGCGCGACGCTTCGATCTGACCGTCGCAGCGCATGCGCGGACGCTCGAGCGGTTGCCGGTGACGCCGCAGCGCTCCCGGGAACTCGTCGACGGCGAGCCGATCGAACTCGGGAACGCGCCCGACGGGTCGCCCCACTGGAACCTGACGGCGTACCACACCCCCGGGCACGATCAGGGCCATCTCGTGTTCCTCGACAGTCGCTATCGCAGTCTGATCGCCGGCGACCTGTGTTCGACCGTGTCGACGATCGTCATCGACCCGCCCGAAGGTCACATGCAGACCTATCTGGACAGTCTGGCGCGCATCCGCGACCTGGACATCGGGTTGTTGCACCCCGCGCACGGTCCCGTCGCGCCGCGTGGCAAACGACTGATCGAACGCTACATCGCGCACCGAGGGGAGCGCGAACAACGCCTGGTCGACGGCTTGTCCGACTCCGAAGGGCGCGGCATCCAAGCGCTGCTCGACTCGGTGTACCCCGAGGTCGATCCGCGCATCCGACCGGTGGCCGCGCGCTCGTTGCTGGCGGGGTTGCAGAAGCTCCAGGAGGAGCGGCGCGCGGTCTTGCGCGACGACGCCTGGTTCGCGATCACGCCGAGCTGACTGCGTTGCCGGAACCCACGAATAGCGTGGTGCTATGCGTGGAACCCGTCGCCTTGATCCTGACCGGACGCGGCAGACTGCGAAATGGCTCGTACTCGGCCGGACCTCTAGCTGCCCGATTCGGGCGGAGCCAGCAAGCGTCGCTTGCCGTCCGACGACATCGCGATCGAGTCGCCGCTGTCCGGCTCGTCGAAGTCGCGGTCCCACAATTGGCAGGTGACCTGTTTGTGGCGCTGGTCCAGTCCTTCGCAATAGTTCGTGAAGATGCAGCGACGTACGGACGCGCCGCGGCCCTCCTCGATCTTGCGCCACCAGTCGGGGTCGGCCAGCGACTGTCGCGCGGCGCCGACCAGGTCGCAGTCCCCGTCCTGCAGTGCCTGTTCGGCGAGCTCGAACGTCCCGATCCCGCCGGCTCCGACGACCGGCGTCGGGAGGCCCTGGTCGCGCAAAGCACGCCGAATCGAGCTTGAAAGTGGTAAATTGCGGCCGAACGGGCCCCCTTCGATGCGCACCGTGGGCATGCATTCGTGCCCGGACTCGCCGGTGTACGGATAGGCCGCCGCGCCGACCTTGGGCTGCTTGGCGTCGTCGAACTTGCCGCCTTTGGACACCGACACGAAGTCCATGCCGGCAGCGGCCAGTCCTTCGCTCAGGAAGACGGCGTCGTCGATGCGGCTGCCGCTTTCGATGACCTCGTCGCCCAACAGTCGACAGCCGATCGTGTAGTCGTCCCCGACGCGCGCGCGGACGGCCGCCAGGACTTCGAGCGGCAGTCGCAGCCGCCCCTCGAGCGACCCGCCGTAACCGTCCGTGCGTGTGTTCGTGCGCGAGAGGAACGAGGACATCGTGTAGGCATGCGCGAAGTGCAGCTCGACGCCATCGAAGCCAGCGACCTGTGCGCGCTCGGCGGCGTCGGCGAACAGGCCGGGCAGAACGCGAGGTAACTCCTCGATGTGCGGCAAGTGCGTATCGCTGACGCGCTCGCGCTCGCCGAACTCGAGCGCTTCGACCTCACGCACCGTCAGGATCGTGTGCAGGGTCTCGCGCTCCATCGAGAGCAAACTCGCGCGCAGGGTCGCGTCGCCGCCTTCCGCCAGGTTGGGATCGAGGGCCGCCAGCTGGTCGCGGTGGCGTTCGGTCAGCTCCAGGAATTCGCGCAGGAACCGATCCTTCTCGGGACGCCGGCGAATGCGCAGGAAGTCGAGGATCTGGATCACGCTGCGCGTGCGCCCGCCGCTGCGCTCGTGGATCGTGTTCACCAGGTCCGACAGTCCAGGGACGAACCGGTCGTGCCCGATGCGCAGCAACGGACCGCTCGGCACGTCACGAATTCCGGTCGCTTCGACCACCAGCACGCCCGGCAGGCCATCCGCGAACCGGCCGTACCAATCCAGCACGTCGGGGGTGACGAAGCCGTCCTCGGTCGCGCGCCACGGCACCATCGCCGGCACCCACGAACGCGTGCGCGCCGTGAAGGCCCCGACCTGGATGGGGGAGAACAACCGGCTGGCCGCCGCTGTTTCACGGCTGGGCCAGGTGGTCGAGGGGAGTTCGGGCTGCGTCTTGCTCAAGCGCCTTGGACCTCACGAATGTTGCGCATCGCAGGAGGCGATGGGGCGCGCGGAGCCCGCCAGCCTAGAGATCCGGCCGAGAACGAGCCATCCCGCAGCCCACCTCGTTCGACGCGGCTCGGCGTTGTCGGAACCCACGAAGAGCATCTAGCCATGCGTGGAACCCGCCGCCTGGATCCTCGCCGAACGCAGCGCACTGCGAAAGGGCTCGTTCTCGGCCGGACCTCCAGCGCCGGACGGCACAGGCGGTCCTCCGGCATGCCCTCGAATTCGGATCCGACGTGGGGAGCGACGCGACTTCCCCGTATCCTCTGCGGCATGTCGCGACCCACGGCCCTCGTCACTGGTGGAAGCGGTGGGATCGGTGCAGCGACCTGTCGCGCGCTCGCCCGCCACGGCGCGCTCGTCTGGATCGCGGGTCGTCGCATGGATGCCTGCGAAGCGGTGGCCCAGGACGTTCGCGAAGCCGGTGGTGAAGCACGGACGTTGGAACTCGAGGTGCGGGACGCCGCCGCGATCACGCGCGCGGTCGAGGCCGTCACCAGCGCGTCGCCCCTGACCTGGTTGGTCAACAACGCCGGCATCGTGCGTACGGCGGCGGTCGGGGATCCGGCGGCCGACGAGGACCACCTGGCGCTCCACATGGACGTCAACTTCCATGGCCCGCGCCGCTTGACCGAAGCGTTCTTGCCCAGCTTGGTCGCGTCCGGTGGTGGACGCGTCGTGCAGGTCGCTTCGAGCGCCGCGTTGCAGGGCTATCCGTTCGTCGCGGCCTACACCGCCAGCAAGCATGCGCTGCTCGGTTGGTCGCGCGCCGCCGCCCACGACCTGGCCCGCCGGGGCGTCTCCGTGAACACGGTCTGTCCGCACTTCGTGGACTCACCGATGACCGTCGCCGGAGCGGAGGCCACGGCCGCGCGTACCGGCAAGTCCGCCGATGCGATCAAGGCGTCCTACGCCGGGTTCAATCCGACCGGCGTGCTCGTCACTCCCGACGAGGTCGCCGCGGCGATCCTCGAACAACTTCTGGCCGATCGCACGGGAGCGGTGCTCGAACTGCTCGGCGGTGGCGAACGACGCGTGGTCGATGAGGGCCGTGCCCTGCCGAGTTGAGGCTCGCAACGAACACATGGAACAACGACCGATCGAACCGGAAGGCTGGGCGCCCGCGAAGGGCTACGCCAACGGCATCCTCGTCACGGGTGGCCGTACCCTGTACGTCGCAGGCCAGATTGGTTGGGACGCGCAGCAAGCGCTCGTGTCCGCCGAATTCCTGCCGCAGTTCCGCCAGGCGCTCCAAAACGTCGCCGCGGTCGTGAAGGCGGCCGGCGGCGAGACCCAGCACCTGGTGCGCGTCACGATCTACGTGACCGACAAGCACGCGTACATGGGGGCGATCCGTGACGTCGGTGCGGCCTGGCGCGATGTGATCGGTCGGCACTTCCCTGCGATGACGTTGGTGCAGGTGGCCGACCTGCTGGAGCCGGGCGCGCAGGTCGAGATCGAAGCGACCGCCGTGCTGCCTTGACGGGACGGACCGCGCAGAGTACCTCGCCGCGGAGACCCGACGGCCACAAGAAAACCGCCTCGCCCGGGCCTGCACGTGCGAGGCGGCGCTGTCGCGTAACTTGTGTCTCGTAACCGGAGTCTCGTGCTCGAGTCTCACCGCCAAAGTCGTCTCCTCGATCGGAGTCGACCGGCGTGGACTACTCGCCCGAGGGCGCGCCACCGAAGGCGGCGTGCGGGAACGGGCCCGGATCTTCGAACGGGTTGTTGCCGGACCAGTAGTCGATCGTGTTGAAGATCAGGACGTCGCCGAGCATCGCCAGGCCGTGGACCGGGATGATGTTCAGGCCGAGGAAGATGACCTCGTTGACCCACTCGGTCTCCGTGACGGTGGCGTTCCAGTTGCGAAGGCCGTTGTGCGCGTTGTTCGGACCGAGGCAGGACGTGGCGAGAGGAAGGGCCAAGGCGGCCGCAGCGAGGAGCTTGATCTTCATGATGTTGTGCGTGGTCTATGGGGGCCGGTTCCTCACCCATGGACGTTGGGTCCATTTCGGATGAGGAGTGACGTAGCGGGGAAGTCCGCTTCGACGACTTTCTACCACCAAGGGGGCACCCAGAGGATGACGAGACGCCCGATATCTGCGATCCTCGCCGAGAATCCCACCGGAGCACGTCATGAACCCGTCATCGATCGAGACCCAGCACGTCCACTACCACGAAGAGGATGGTGTCGGCGTCGTTCGCCTGGACCGGCCGGAGCGCCTGAACGCGCTCACCTTCGACTCCTACGCCGAGCTGCGCGACCTGTTTCGTGCCCTCCAGGACCGGCCCGAGGTCCGCAGCGTCCTTCTGACCGGCACCGGCCGCGCGTTCTGCACGGGCGGGGACGTCAAGGACATCATCGGCCGCCTGTTCGACGTGAGCGACGCCGAGTTGATCGCGTTCACACGCATGACCTGCGATCTGATCCATAACATGCGCAAGCTCGAGAAGCCCATCGTCGCGGCGTTGAACGGCACGACGTGCGGTGCGGGCGCGGTGATGGCCGCCGCCAGCGACGTGCGGATCGGCGCCGAGTCCGCCAAGATCGCCTTCCTGTTCACCCAGGTCGGGTTGTGCGGCGCGGACATGGGCGCGGGCTGGCTGTTGCCGCGCATCGTCGGGCTGGGCCACGCGACCGAGCTGTTGATGGCGGGCGAGTTCATCACGGCCCAGCGCGCATACGAGATGGGCCTCTACAACCGCGTCGTTCCGAACGACGAACTCGCGGAAGCCGGGCTGGCCTATGCCAAGCAGCTGGCCGCCGGACCTTCGATGGGGCTGGCCGTGACCAAGCGGATGCTGAATCAAGAGGCGTCCATGACCCTCGAGGAGGCGATGAGCGCCGAGGGTTGGATCCAGGCCATGTGCATGAAGCACCCCGACTACAAGGAGGCCTTCGACGCCTTCATCGAGAAGCGCCCCAAGAACTTCGTCAAGAGCGGGGCGAACGCATGAGCGCTGCGCTCGATCTCGTCGACCTGGAGCGGCGCGCGCGGACGTTCGCGATGGGCGCTGCGGGAGCGGTGCACGGCGCCGTCGACGAGGATGCGAGCGCACGTCGCGCTCTCGATCTGTTGGCGGAACAGGACCTGTTGCGCTGGACGGTTCCGCCGGCGCAAGGAGGGCATGACACCCACGACCTGGCCGCCGACGACACCGTCAGCGTGCGCGCCTTGTGCGCGGTCCGCCGCGGTCTGGCCTATGGCTCGGGCATGCTCGACGTCATGTTCGTCGAGCAGGGCCTCGGCGCGTTTCCGATCGTTCTGGGCGGTTCGCCCAAGCTGCAGTCCTCCGTACTGCCCGAAGTCGCGCGCGGAACACGCGTTTCGGCGTTCGCCTTGACCGAGGTCGGCGCGGGGTCCTCGGTCAACGAGGTCGCGCTGAGCGCCGCTGCCACGGACGACGGTTGGCGGCTGAACGGCGCGAAGACCTTCATCTCGAACGCCGGGCTCGCCGCGTTCTACACCGTGCTCGTCCGCACCGGTGGCGAGGTCGGCGAACGAGAGGGTTTGACCATGGTGTACGTCCCGGCCGACGCGCGCGGGATCGAGGTCAAGCGTTTCGAGGTCATGGCGCCGCACCCGATCGGCGAGGTGCACTTCCACGACGTGAACGTCGCGCGCGAGCACCTGCTCGGCGAGGAAGGGCAGGGCCTCGACCTGGCGCTCGGAACGCTCGCACGCTTCCGCACGTCGGTGGCCGCCGCCGCCACGGGCTTCGCACGACGCGCCTTGGACGAGTCCATGGCGCACCTCGACGGTCGCCGGCAGTTCGGCAAGCCGCTGTCCGCGTTCCAGGGACTGCGCTTCGACCTGGCCGAGATGGACACGCGCGTGCGCGCCTCCGAACTGCTGGTCGACGAGGCCGCCGAACTCGTCGACACCGGCGGCGACGCCACCGCGGCCGTCGCGCGAGCGAAGATGTATGCGACCGAAACGGCGTCCTTCGTCTGCGATCGCGCCGTGCAACACCTGGGCGGCCTGGGCGTCAAGCGTGGCTCCGTGGTCGAGCGCCTGTTCCGCGAAGTGCGCGCATTGCGCATCTACGAGGGCACCACCGAGATCCAACGCGTGATCCTGGCCAAGGACATTCTGCGCACCCATCGAGAACGGAACTCATGACGACGTTCGAGCGGCATATCTTCACCTGCATCAACCAGCGGCCTGACGAGAGCCCCAAGGGATGTTGCGCGGCGCGCGGTGGTTCCGAGGTGGCGGCGGCGCTCAAGGAGCGACTGTACGCGCGGGGCTTCAAACGCATCGTGCGCGCGAACAAGGCGTATTGCCTGGATCAATGCGCGTTCGGCGTCGTGCTCGTCGTCTATCCCGAACAGGTCTGGTACGGCCACGTCACGCTCGCCGACGTCGACGAGATCATCGAAGAGCACATCGTGAATGGGCGCGTCGTCGAACGCCTGCGCATCCCGGACGATCGACTGACGGGGATCGACCCCGCCGGTGCCCAGGCATGACGGACTTTCAGCCTGGTGATGCGGACGACGGCCGCGCCCTCGTGATCGTCGCGCATCCAGACCGCCAGGACGAGGCGCGTGCCGTGGCGACGAACCTGGCTGCCATGGGGCTGGCGACGTTGCTCGTCGAGTTCGACGCGGCGACACCCGATCGACAGGCCACCGCACGGATCAACGCGGCCGCCGAGACGTTGGCGGAACGGGACGAGGTGCGCGACGACGGCATCGGCGCGCTCGGGATCGGCCGCGGCGCCATCTGGGTCCTCCTGGCCGCGTGCGAGCGCGGTCGCATCGACGCGCTGGTCCTGGTCGATCCGCATCCCGTCTACGCGGATCTGGACGTCGATCATCCGGTTCAGCCGCTCGAGATGTTGCTGAACCTCGACGCCCCGATGCTGTGCGTCTACCGTGGTGGCGCTGTGGCCGAGCCGGACCGGCTCGCGCTGCACCAGCGT
>JAJDEX010000614.1 GCA_029259575.1 Planctomycetota bacterium
TCGACGGCCATGCGCCGCGTCTTGCTCGAGAGTGCCCGTGCCCGCTTGGCCGACAAGCGTGGAGGCGGCGCCCAGGCGGTGACGCTCTTCGAAGCCGCCTCCGTCCTCGAGGAGGAGCCCGAATCCCTGATCGCGCTGGACGAGGCATTGATCGAGTTCGCGAAGATCGACCCCGAGGGCTCGCGCATCGTCGAGCTGCGCTGGTTCGGAGGCCTCAGCAACGATGAGGTCGCCAAGGCGTTGCAGGTCTCGACGCGCACCGTGGAACGCAGTTGGCGCGCATCGCGTGCTTGGTTGCGCGATCGCCTGACCACCGAATAGAGACCGCGCCAGGAATTTCGAGGATCGTTGTCGGGTTCGAGCGAACGGAGGCACGGGTAGGAGTGACCGCCATCGCGGCCCCCTTCCCCCATCGCCCCCGATCTCCATGCTCCGTCGCCAATCCGCCCTCGACGTCTGTGGGCCCCTCGCCCTGTTCGCCCTGATTCTCATGTCCACCGCCGCCGCGGTCCACGCGGACGAGGTCGTGGATCAGACGAGCCCCGCCTCGAACTCCGACTTCTACTGCTCGGACCCCGTCAACGTCTGGCAACAGCAGATCCGCGCGGGGATCGGAGGACGCCTGCAGAGGTTCGAACTGGTCGTCCGCGGTCCGATCGGAGCCGAGGTCGACGTGCGCCTACGACCTTCGAGCGCGTGGTCCACCGAGTCCCCGGTCTGGTCGACGCACTTCGTGAAGTCCGCCCCGGGCAACGAGACGGTCCAGTTCGACGTCGAGTCCGCGAACCTGATCCTGGCTGTCGGCGACACGTTCGTCGTGGAGCTGCAAGGCAACGACACCGGCGCCGAGGTCAAGGGCAGTTACGTCCACCCCACCCAAGGCGCACCGAACTACGCCGAGCCGCTCATGCTGACCGTCCCGGGAACGTACCAGGACGGCGGCTGGCGCATCGGATTCCGCACGTGGATGGAGACGGACCTGAGTCAGCCAGTCTGCGTCTCGACCGTGAATTCCTCGGGGTCGGAGGCGACGCTCGCGGTGACCGGCTCGTTCGATGTGGCGGTCAACGACCTGGTGCTGCGCGCAGGCCCGGCCCCGATCGGGCAACCGGGGATCTTCGTCTACGGTCCCGAGTCGGACGTCGTGCTCGTGGGTGACGGCGTCCTGTGCGTCGGCGGAGGAACACTCGGCATCGCCCGCCTACCGATCGTGTTCGCCGATGGCGCCGGTGAGTTGGCGCACGCGCTCGACGTGCAGGCGCCTCCTTCGGCGAACTTCGCCATCGCCCCCGGTTCGACCTGGGTGTTCCAGGCCTGGTTCCGCGATCCTGCGGCGGGCGGCTCGGGATTCAACTTCTCCGACGGCCTCGAGATCACGTTCCTGCCGTGACCGCAGCGCCTAGGGGTGCTGCACTTCGACGATCGTGTGGATCCCGCCACGCACCCAGAAGTCGCCCTCGACGGTCATCTTGCGCGGGTTCGTCGCCGCGACCAGGTCGTCCAGGATCTTGTTCGTGACGGCCTCGTGGAACGCACCCTCGTCGCGGTAGGACCAGAGATACATCTTCAGGCTCTTCAGCTCGACGCACGTGTCGCCCGGGACGTAGCGGATGCTGATCGTCGCGAAGTCCGGCTGGCCGGTCTTGGGGCAGAGGCAGGTGAACTCCGGGCACTCGAAGCGGATCTCGTAATCGCGCTCGGGGTTCGGGTTCGGGAACGTCTCGAGGTCTCGGTTGGGCTGGCTGGGCATGTCGTTCTCGTTCGGGGGCCGAAGACGTTACTCGCGTCCGCTCGTGACCGCCATCGTTGCCTCGCCATCGCGGAGCATCACCAGGGCCCAAGCGAGCCGGTTCTCGCGACCCGCGGCCATCTCGGACCACAGGTCCCAGGACCCGCGAGCCACGAGACCGTCCTCCGAGCGTTCGACCTCGACGCTGCGCCGCTGCAGGGTGTCCAGGTCCAGGATCCAGAACTGGAGCTCGATCCCGGTGGGCGGCGGCATGGGGTCCATGGAGTACACCCAGTCCTCACCGACCGTCCAGAGGTTGCCGGGGTCCTCGCCGCCGCCCAAGGCCTCCGGTACGGCCAGGATCGCGAGGGCTTGCTTCGACCATTGCATCAAGGTGACGGTCGCTGGATCGAACTCGCTGGTGGTGACCCACATACGCAGGCCTTGCTGGTCCGTCAGGCGCATCCGAGGCTTCGAAGATGGCCCTTCGGTCGTTGGGCTCAGCAGCCGGTCGCTGAGCAGGCTGTCGAGGTTTCCGCCCAGGGTCGCCACTCCGGCGACCTCCCTCGGGAAGTCGACGATGACGAGTTGGTCTGCCTCGGGGTCGAGTTCCTGGACCGCCAGCGCCCGCTGCAACCCTTGTACGGCGTGGCCCGCGAGCGAGATCGGCATCGAGACACCGCGACCCAGGATCGCGAGGAACAGCGCGGTGAGCGCCGGCAACACGACCCGCCGCGATCCCGAGAACGCCGTCGAGCCGAGTCCGAAGCCGATGGACAGCACGATCGCCGCGCCGATCAAGCCGGGCGCGGCAGCCAGTTCACCGGGCGAAACGCGTCCTCCATCGTGCAACGCGTGCGTGACGAACAGCGAGATGGCCCAGCCCACCAGGAGTCGCCCCCACAGTCGCGGCGCCGTCCGTCCGGCGACGAACCCGGGATGCAACGCGAGCCCTAAGGCGATCGCCGCGAAGACGTAACCGATGACCCCCATCCCCGCGAGGTCGACCGGCAGGAGCACGGTGCCGAGTTCGCGCAGGAACAGCGCGGGGTGGAACGCGCCGGCATCGAACACGATGAAGTGCTGGACCGGTTCGGGCGCCCAGCGATGGCGTGCGATGCCCTCGACCGAGACCAGCGCCGCTGCGATCACGAAGGTCGTGATCGTGGTGTGCGTACGAAGTCCGACGTGCCGGTGGCGACCCGCGGACAGGAACTCGATGCCGCCCAGCACGAACGGCATCACGAGCGCCCAGCGGCTCGCGAGCGAGGCCACGCCGGCGAGCACGAAGGCCTGGGTGAGTCGCCGCTTGAACTTGTCTTGCCGCCCGATCAGGAAGAGCGCCGCCGACCACGTCCCGAGCGCCAAGCCGAGCAGATCCCCACGCGCCGACAGGTGCCCCACCGCGCTGACGGCGAGCGGGTGCACCAGCAGGAACACGGCGGCGGTGCTGGCGGCTGCGTGCGCGGATTCGGAACCCAGGAAGGGCTCGACGGCCCGCCGCACCGCGACGCGCAGTCCGGCGGCGATGGCCACGAGCAACGCGAGATTTCCGAGGCGCACGAGCGCGATCTCGGCGGTCGTCCAGACCTTGTCCGGGTTCCAGAGGCCGCGATCGATGAAGAGCGACAGTCCCGCGAGCGGTCGGCCTCCGGTCCCGGGCACGCCGAAGAGTACGAGCGGTCCACGCCCCTTGAGGCCGGCCAGGAGTTCGAGGTCCCCCCCGAAGGCACCAGCCGACAAAGCAGGACCGTGCGCCCAAGCCATGAGCGCCACGACCAACACGCCGACGCCGAACTTCCTCATCCCATCGGGCATCCCCAGATCCTAAGCACCCTTGCCCGCGATCCACCCAGCTAACCCCGCAGATCGTGTCCGTATCCGACGGGCGAACACCGGATCCGGGCACGAACTGCGAGGTTCGTTGGAGGGATCGGGCGCAAGGCCGCAGAATGCGGGGGCTCCGATTCCTCCTACCTCGATCTCCGAACCATGCTCGAAACGTTCCGCCCTCTGCTCGATGCCGCCCGTGGACTGGACCTGTCCGACCCCGTTGCTGCGCGGGAGGAGCTGAACCGCCGGCTCGACCCAGCAAGTGAAGCTGGCTTGGCCGTCAGCGCGGGCCTCAAGGCTCTGCTGGAGGCCGGGTCGATCGCCGACCGCGGTGAGTTGCCCGTCAAGTGGGGCCGCGTCGCCAAGGCGAGCCCCGAGACCGACGACCACTCGATCGACGCCGTGCACATGACCGGTGCGGGGCCCAGCCATACGCACCCCGCGGGTGAAGTGAATTGGTGCATCCCACTCGAGGGCGAGCCGCAGTTCGAGTCCACGAAGAACGGCTGGTGCGTCATGCCCCCCGGCTCCACGCACGTGCCCGAGGTCACCGGCGGCGCGATGTTGATCGTCTATCTCATCCCCACCGGCGCCATCGAATTCCACGCATGAGAGGTGCCCACTTCGGTTCGTTGATCCTCGGTGCCGCGACTCTGACCACAGCGGCATTCGCAGTCCAGGACAGTGCTTCCGCAGACGCCGTTTCCGCAGATGCCGGGCCCGAGTCCAGCGATCCCGCCAGTGATCTTGCCAGTGATCCCTTCGAGGTCCCGGACGGGCTCGAGTGGTCGCTCTGGGCCGAGTCGCCCCACCTCTACAACCCGACCGCGATGGACATCGACCACCGTGGGCGCATCTGGGTGACCGAGGGCGTCAACTACCGCAAGTGGGACGGGCGCAACCCCGGCCGCGATCACCCCGAGGGCGAGCGCGTCGTCATCCTAGAGGACACCGACCTCGACGGCGTGTGCGACAGCTCGAAGGTGTTCGTCCAGGACCCCGACCTCGTGTCGCCTCTTGGCATCTGCATCCTGGGCAACAAGGTGCTCGTCGCCGCGTCGCCCAACCTGTTCGTGTACACGGACACCGATGGCGACGACGTCGCGGACAAGCGCGAGACGTTGCTGACCGGCTTCGGTGGGTACGACCATGACCATGGTCTCCACTCGCCCGTGTTCGGTCCGGATGGCAAGCTCTACATCGCCGTCGGCAACGCCGGTCCGCACATCGTGACGGACAAGGACGGTTGGACGCTGCGTTCGGGCAGCCTCTACAACGGCGGCGGCCCCACCATCGCCGACAACAAGCCGGGCCTCGTCTCGGACGACGGGCGTGCGTACACCGGCGGCCTCGTGCTGCGCATGAACACCGACGGCTCCGGCCTCGAGGTCATGGCGCACAACTTCCGCAACAACTACGAGGTCGCGGTCGATGCCTATGGCGACATGTTCCTGTCCGACAACGACGACGATGGCAACCGTGGCTGTCGCTACATCTGGGTCATGGAGGGCGGGGACTACGGCTACTTCTCGTCCGACGGCACGCGGTACTGGCAAGCCGACTTGCGGCCCGGTCAGTCGATCGAGACGGCGCACTGGCACCAGGACGACCCGGGTGTCGTGCCCTCGCCGTTGATCACCGGAGCGGGTGGACCGACCGGCGTCGCGATGTACGAGGCCGAGTTGATGGCCGCTTGGTTCGACGGATTCATGCTCGGCGCGGATGCCGGAGCGAAGACTGTGTATGCGTGCGAGCCCAAGGTGGTCGGCGCCGGGATCGAGCTGCTCAACGGCTTCCTCATCCGTTCGCGTGTCGGTCATCCCGAGGAACATCAATTCCGCCCCAGCGATGTCGCGGTGGCGCACGACGGCAGCGTGTTCGTCGCCGACTGGTACGACCCGGGTGTCGGCGGACACCGCGCGCAGGATGAGAAGGCGTACGGGCGGATCTTGCGGATCGCGCCGGAGGGGTTCCGACCG
>JAJDEX010000615.1 GCA_029259575.1 Planctomycetota bacterium
GTCTCGTCGCCGACCTCGTTCGCGTGCGGATGCACCAGCACGACGCGAGGCAGCTCCAGACCCTCCCCGCGCGCCCGGCGCAGGTCCGCGAGCAACTCGCGACAGAAGAGTCAGGTGAAAGGCCGCACGAAGAGCAGCAACGTCGGCTCCCCCTCCAAGAGGTCGCCGAGCGACTTGGGCTCGAAGCCGCGACCGCTCACGGGCGTCGACAGGAGTTCCGGTGTCAGTTGAACCATGTTCCGATGCTACGCGGATTCGATCTCGAGGGTGACGACCTTGCCGCCGGTGCGTTCGACGACCTCGGCCTGGAAGGCCTCCGCGCGCGCGACGGGCAGTTCGACCCGCAGCCGCACGTTCTCGCCGTAGTCCGATTCGGTCGGCACGAGCTCCCACGCGTGCAGGATCGCGTTGACCGCGCTCGACCCGTCGTAGGCGAACACCAGGTCGAACGTACGACGCAATTCATGCGTGACGATCGGCGCCTCGTCGAGCGCCAACCCGAGCGCACCTCCGTACGCGCGCACGAGTCCTCCCACACCGAGCTTCGTGCCCCCGAACCAACGCGTCACGACCCCGACGACGTCGACCAACTCGCGTCCGGTCAGCTGGGCCAGGATCGGTTTTCCCGCGGAGCCGGAGGGCTCGCCGTCATCGCTCCACTTGAACGTCTCGCCCCGCATGCCGAGCCGCCACGCCGAACAGTGGTGGCGCGCGTCGTGGAACTCGGAACGGATCGATTCCAGGAAGGCCTTGGCCTCGTCCTCGCTCGTCGCGGGCGCCACGTCGGCGATGAACCGCGAGCCCTTCACCTTGTCCATCTCGAAACGGAAGGGCGCCGCGAGGCTCTGGTAGGACTCGATCACAGGGGCGAGGGTAGCGATCGGGGGTGGTTCATGGAGGGAGGCCCGTTGAGGAAGGCCCGTTGAGGAAGGCCCGTGAAGGGAGCGCTCTCGGGGGACTCTTGTGGTGGGGAGCCCGTGAAGTGGAGCCCGTGGAGAGGAGCTGGTCCAAGCGAGTGCGCCACCCAGCCCCTCACCCCCAGGACCCTCCCGACCCCCGGTCGGGCCCACCCACCCGGTGGGGGCAGACCGCACGACACCCAGCAGGGTTGCGCGCGGTCCGCCGAAAACCGTCTAGGCCGCCGCTTCGTGGTCCAGGACCGGCGCCTTCGCCTTGACGACGAACCCGGAGTCCTCGAACCAGTCCACCCAGGCCACCCCCCCCGCGACCAGGTCGCCGGCCAGGATCGCTTCCGCCACCGGGTTCTGGATGTGCTTCTGGATCACGCGCTTCAGGGGCCGTGCGCCGAACTCGGGATCGAAACCCATCGTCGCCAGCTGATCGCGCGCAGCGCTCGAGATTTCGAGGCCGAACTCCTGGGTGCTCAGGTGCTGGGCCAGCCGTCCGATCTGCACGTCGACGATCGAGCGCAGTTGCTCCGGCGTCAGCGCATCGAACGTCAGGACCTCGTCCAGTCGGTTCAGGAATTCCGGTCGGAAGAACTCGCGCAGTTGCGATTCCCCGCGCAGGTTGCTCGTCATCAAGACCAGCGTCTGGCTGAAGTCGACCGTGCGACCGCGGCTGTCCGTCAATCGCCCGTCGTCGAGCAGTTGCAGCAGCACGTTGAAGACGTCTGGGTGGGCCTTCTCGACCTCGTCCAAGAGCAGAACGGTGTGAGGATGACGGCGCACGGCCTCCGTCAACGCACCACCCTCGTCGTGTCCGATGTAGCCGGGAGGCGCACCGATCAGGCGGCTGACCGAGTGCTTCTCCATGTACTCGCTCATGTCCAGGCGCACCATGTGGCGCTCGTCGTCGAACAGGAAGTCCGCCCGCGCGCGGGCGACCTCGGTCTTGCCCACGCCGGTCGGACCCAGCATCAGGAACGAGCCCAGGGGTCGCGTGGTTTCCTGGATGCCGGCGCGTGCGCGACGGACGGCCTGCGAGATCGAGGCGATCGCCGCGGTCTGTCCGATGACGCGCTCGCCGATGTGCGCTTCCATGCTCATCAACTTCGCGCGCTCCGTCTCGAGAAGTTTGGTGATCGGGATGCCCGTCCAGCGTGCGATGACCGAAGCGATCATCTCGGCGTCGACAGCTTCCGGGAGCAGAGCTCCGTCCGCCTGCACCTCCTCGAGCAGTTGCGTGTTGGCTTGCAGGTCGACCTCCGCCTGGGGCAGTTCCCCGAAGCGAATCGCACCGACGCGCTCGAAGTTGCCCGAGCGTTCCTCCTGGCTGGCTTCGGCGCGCAGCGTCTCGATGTACGCCTTCCCAGCGCGGATCGAGCGAATCAGGTCCTTCTCGCGTTGCCAGCGAGCGCGGAGGGCGGTTCCCGATTCCTCGAGCTCCGCCAGCTCGGCCGCGATCGCCTTCAGGCGCGCCTGGCTGGACTTCTGTTCGTCCTTCTCCAGCGCGCTGCGTTCGATCTCCAGGTGCCGCGTGCTGCGCTCGATGCTGTCGAGTTCCGGCGGCAGCGAGTCGATCGCCGTACGCAGCTGCGCGGCGGCTTCGTCGACGCAGTCGATGGCCTTGTCGGGCATGAAACGGTCCGCGATGTGGCGGTCCGCCAGCCGCGCGGCCGTGATCAGCGCACCGTCCTGGATGCGCACGCCGTGGTGGACCTCGTAGCGCTCCTTCAAACCACGCAGGATCGCCACGGTGTCCTCGATGGACGGCTCGTGAACCTGGATCGGCAGGAAGCGGCGCTCGAGGGCGGCATCCTTCTCGACGTGCTTGCGGTACTCGTCCAGCGTCGTCGCACCGATGCAGTGCAGTTCGCCGCGCGCCAGGGCGGGCTTCAACAGGTTCGCGGCATCGACCGCGCCCTCAGCACCACCGGCCCCGATCAACGTGTGCATCTCGTCGATGAAGAGGATGACGTCGCCGTCCGATTCGCGGACCTCGTTCAGGACCGCCTTCAAACGCTCCTCGAACTCGCCGCGGTACTTCGCGCCCGCCAGCATCGCGCCCAGGTCGAGCGCCATGACACGTCGCCCTTGCAGACCCTCGGGAACGTCCCCGGTCAGGATGCGTTGGGCGAGGCCTTCGACGATGGCCGTCTTGCCGACGCCCGGATCACCGATGAGCACGGGGTTGTTCTTGCGGCGACGCGACAACACCTGGATGACGCGTCGGATCTCCTCGTTGCGTCCGATGACCGGGTCGAGCTTCCCGTCGGCCGCCGACTGCGTCAGATCCTCCGCGTACTTCGAGAGGGCCTCGTAGCTCGCTTCAGGGTTGGGCGACGTGACGCGGCGCGAGCCGCGAACTTCGATCAGCGCCGCTTCGACGCGTTCCGCGGTCAAGGACCTGGACGCGAGGATCGGCTGCAGGTCGGCACCCGCGTTGGCGACGAGCGCCACCAAGAGGTGCTCCGTCGACACGAACTCGTCGCCGAGCTTCGCCGCGAGGGCTTGCGCGTTCTCGAGGAGCCCCGCGAGCGACGCCGACATGGCGAGGGCGCCACCATCGACCTTCGGCCGCTTGGCGAGCTTGGCATCGATCTCGCCGGCCAGAGCCTTGGGCTCCACCTCGAGCTTGCCGAGCAGTGCAGCGCTGACCCCCTCCGGCTCGGCGAGGAGCGCGGACGCGAGGTGCAGCGGGGTCAACTCGGGATGGCGGTCGGCCGTCGCTCGGGCCTGGGCTGCGGCGAGGGCTTCCTGACTCTTGTGTGTGTATTGGGCTTGCATGACACGCACTAGAAGCAAGCGCCATGCCGAGCCAAAACGGGCCTGGAGAGCCCCCAGGAGGGGGCCGGGCCGATCACTAGCGCCAAAGTGGCAGGCGTATATGCCAAAACGGCACCAGTCCACCCCGCGCCGTCCCAGGAGGCTGGCCTGGTTCGCTCCGCAACCTGGTTCGGACCCCGCCCCATGGGCCTGGACGGGATTCGGGTCCACCCGCATGCGCCCCTGGGAGCCCGAGGCGCCCTTCGGACTCCTGTGCGGAGCGAACTAGGCCAGTCCCTCAGCGGGAGGCGGCCGCCGCCGGGCCATCCCCGGCGAGGTACCAACGGTGCCAGTGGGCATCGTCTCGGGCGACTCGGATGCGGTTGCGGACCTGGGTGAGGCGTTGGTCCTCCATGACGCCGATTCCGGCGCTCACGTGACCTTCGGCGTCGTCGAACGCGGAGCGCACCAGGTCCATGCACGCGAGGTGGACATGTTGCTCGACGCGCAGGTCGTCGATCTGCGCTTGCAGCCGTTGGGCCGCGCGGCGCAACTCGGGCGTCATGTCGTGACGACCCTGAATGCGATCGATCTCATCGGCGGCATCATCGGCGTACGCCAGGGCCTCGGTGAACTTGCGCGCGCACATCGTCGCGTTCTGCGTGTTCGCGAATCCATCGCGTTCGGAGGACTGCGCCTTGTCGTAGAGATCGGTCGCCTTGGACAGTTGGCGCGTGACTTCGGCTTCCCGTTGGATGCGCGAGTCGGTACGGCGCGCGATGCGGTCCTGATCGATACGCGCGACCAGGAGGGCGGCGCGACCCGCGGCGGTTTCCTCGGGCAGTTCGCGCAACACGCGGACGCAGATGCGCCGGGCCTGCGTGGCGTTGCCATCGTCCAGGAAGTCCTGGGCCCGCGTGATCTCGTCGCCGGCCGCCGCATCCCGCAGCAGCGCCAAGGACGCCGCGGCCCGCGTGCGGAACTGGCCTCTTCCGTTGGACGCGATCTTGAAGTGATGCGCCGCTTGCTGCCAGCGTTCGATGTCGAGCGCGAATGCGCCGAGCTGCATCTGGGCCTCGGCATCGTTCGCGTTGATCAGGAGGCGACGCGTCGTGTAGTGGGAGCCGGGCGTCATCTCGGTCAAGCGGATGGCGCGCGTGTCGTCGCCCTGCATGAGCACGAGGGCGCGTTCGTCATCGGCCTCGATCAAGCGACCCTCGATGCGCTCGCCCGTGCGCAACGTCAGGCGCACCGGGAAGGTCGGATTCTTGGACGCCTTGCGGCCCGATTTGACCTTCGGTGCGCCGCCCCAGAGGTCGACCTCGGGCAGAGCCAGCGTCAACGGCTGGCGCGGATCGTTCAAGTCCGCGTTCTGGAAGGGAGCGACGAATCCCGGCGGATACGGTCCAAGGCTCTTCTGGGTGGAGCCGCAAGCGACCAGGGGCAGGAGGGTCAGCGAGGCGAGCAGCGTCCGGGTGAAGATCATGGTGTGCGGTCCGGTCAGATGGCGGGCGAGGGGATCAGACTCCGACGGTCTGTGCGCGGAAGGTCGCGAGGGCGAACTCGAGTTCGGCTCGTACGTTGTCGTCCAATCCGACCAGCGGCATGCGAACGAGTTCGGGAAACCGCGATTCCATCGCGAGCGCGGCTTTGACCGGCACCGGATTCGTGTCGAGGAACAGAGCCTTCGCGAGTTGGGCGAGGCGCGCCGACAGAGCACGCGACCGCGCGGCTTTCGGTGCAGCCGAACCGTTCTTGACGAGCTCGGCCGTGATCTTCGGAGCGATGTTTCCGACGACGCTGATCGCACCGATGGCTCCGGCGGCGAGGAACTCGAGGAGCAAGCCGTCTTCGCCGCACAGCACGTCGAACCCGGCATCGCTGAGCCGTTGGACGCGCTCGATGCGATCGGTGGATTCCTTGACGGCGACGATGTTCTCGAAGCGATCGCCGAGGTCGAGCAGGAGCTCTTCGGAGATGTCGCAACCCGTGCGCGTCGGCACGTTGTAGAGAATGATCGGTGTCTTCGGCGCGACGCGCGCAACGGCGGCGAAGTGTGCGTCGAGTCCTCGTTCGCTGGGTCGGTTGTACGGCGGCGTGACGACCATCAACGCATCGACGCCCGCATCCACCGCAGCCTTGGCCAGACGCAACGTCGTGCGCGTGTCGCTGGTGCCGACGCCCGCGATCACCTTGAGGCGACCCGCCGCCTTGCCCACCGCGAGTTGGAACAGCCGGATGCGTTCGGCGTCGCTGAGCGTCGAGGCTTCCCCGGTGCTGCCGGCGACGACGATGCCCGCCGTACCTTCCTTGGCGTGACGTTCGATCTGCTGGTTGAACGCGTCCTCGGCGACCTCGGTCTCGAGGAAGGGCGTAGGAATGGCGACGTGACTGCCGGCGAGCCGGGCGATGGACGGTGATCCCCTCATGGGTGCCAGTCTGGAGATCGCGGAGGGCGGATCCAAGCGTGGGGTTTGGGGAGAAGGTGACGGGACCGGCGGGCGGTAGGTGTCGTTCGAGGTTGGGCGTGCGCGTTCGGGGTGGGGCGCGTGGCTCGACCTCCGCGGAAGGCGAGCATCCCCCAGCCCCGAACTCGTCGAGGCGCAACTCCCGCCCAGGGGTGGGGCCCGCCTCCCAGGGGTCGCAGGGGGGGACTCGTTGTCGTGGACCGGCGCCGAGATCGGGCGGTTGCAGCCTTTCTCCGCAAGACTCCCGCAATCCCGCCCCACGGCCTCAGGACATCGCCGCGAGCATCTCTCGGACCGCCTCGTCCACCCCGACGAACACGGCCCGGGCCACGATCGCGAACCCGATGTTGAGCTCTTCCACCCCTTCGATCGCGGCCACGGGCCCCACGTTGCCGAGGTCGAGCCCGTGTCCCGCGTTCACCCGCAGTCCGATCGACCGCGCATGGGCCGTCGCCGCCACGAGCCGTGCCAACTCGGCCTCGCGTTCCGCCCCGGTCGCGAGCGCGTACGACCCCGTGTGCAACTCCACGAAGGGGGCCCCCGCCTCGCGCGCGGCGTCGAGTTGGTCGAGGTCCGGATCGATGAACAGGGACACGAGGCCGCCGGTCTCCGACAGCGCAGGCACCACGTCGCTCAGGCGGCCCAGCTCGGCGCGGACGTCGAGCCCACCTTCGGTCGTCACCTCGGTTCGGTTCTCCGGCACCAGGCAGAACGCCTCGGCACCCGAGTCGCGCGCGATCGCGACCATTTCCGGCGCCAGCGAACACTCCAGGTTGAGCAGCGTGCCGATCTCGGCGCGCAGTCGCTTCACGTCCTCGTCCTGGATGTGACGCCGGTCCCCCCGCAGGTGGCAGGTGATGCCTTGGGCGCCGGCGCGTTCGGCGGCGAGGGCCCAGGCGATGGGGTCCGGGAAGCTCTCACGACGGGCCTGACGCAGCGTCGCCACGTGATCGATGTTCAGGTGCAAACGGGGCATGGGGGCAGGATAACGTGGCTTCCGGGCCAGGTGCTGCGCGGAGCATCATTCCGGCACCCTTCCCCACCTTCCTCCCCCCTGGCCCGATTCGAACGCTAGTCTCACCGCTCCATGCGCATCATCTCCGGAGAGTTTCGCGGCCGGCGTTTGGCCGCGCCCAAGGGCTTCGACACGCGACCCATGCTGGGGCGCGTGCGCGAGGCCGTGTTCTCGGCGCTGGGGGAGACGTTCCAGGATGCGAAGGCGCTGGACCTCTTCTCCGGTACCGGCAGCCTGGGGATCGAGATGATCAGTCGTGGCGCGAGCTACGTGCGCTTCCTCGAACGCGATCGAGCCGCTGCGGACGTGCTGCTCTCGAACCTGTCCGAGTTCGGGGTGACCGAGCGCAGCGACGTGCGCAAGGCCGATGCCCTCGATCCGCGCAACTGGGCCGATTCGAGCGGGGAGCCCTGGGCTGATTTCGTCGTGATGGATCCGCCCTATCCCTTCCTGCGGGATCCCGAGCTGCGCCCGCGCGTGTTCCAGGCCGTCATTCAGCTCGTGAACGAGATCCTCGTGGCCGACGGGATCCTCATCCTGCATACACACCCACGCGACGTGCGTGCCGACGATCCGGCCCTCGACATGGGCTTCGACCTGGCCCGCCGCGAGTACGGCAACTCAGCCATCTTCTATGTCCAGAAGAGCCAGGACTGACCCGCGACCGACCGACTCCGCTCCGCGCAGCGTTGGTCCTCTGCCCGATGGTCAAAATCGGCGGTCCATCGGGCTCGGGCGCCCAGGGGAGGCCCAAGAGCAGGGCCCTGGACGAGCGCGGAACGAGCCAGGCCAGTCCCTCAAGGGATCCCGGGTTCCGGTCGATGACCCCCAGGAAGGATTTTCCAGCCATGGTCATCACCCAACTCGTCCACGTCGTCGTCCAGTCCATCCTCACCCTGCAGCCGGCCCTCGCGCCCAGCCTGCCGGCCGGACCGGAGCTCGTTCCGTTCGAGGAACTCGTCGCCAAGCCCGACGTCTACCTGGGCCGGACCGTCAGCACCTACGTCCAGCTCCATTCCGAGCTCGAGATCTGGGACGCGGGCATGACCCGCTTCCTGCCATCGCACTTCGCCGGTTGCCGTGTCTGGTCCGACGGTCAGCTTCCGTGGCGCCAGGAGGACTACGTCGCACCGGCCGGAATCCTGTTCCTGCGCCGTGATTCGGCCGAGATGCGTGACTTCGTGCGCGCGGTCCCGCATCAGCGCTGGCTCGTGCGCTGCACCGTGCGCGAGCTCTTCGGCGGCGAGACGTGGATCGAGATCGACCGCATCATTCCCGCGCGCCGGTCGATTCCCGAAGGCACGGTCCTGCATGCGATCCGCGCCGCGCAACTCGTCGACCGCCACGCCTGGAGCCTCGCTTCGGGCGAACTCGAACGGGCCCTCGCGGCACCCTTGCCCGAGCACGCGAGCGTCGTGTTGGAGGCCACCCTGCAGGCCTGTCGCGATCAGCGCACCGCGATCGAGGCCGGGATCCGACATCGGCCCCACAAGGCTAGGGAAGCCTCCGCTCGGGTCAACGGGACCCTGCGCGGCGACCACTAGGGGCCGTTGACGTGCTCTGAACTGGCGCAAACTCACATTTGGCTGGACACTCCGTAGGGTCCAGCCGATAAGGCCCTTGCCTGTGACGTCCCTCCTTCGCACCTTCCTGATCCTGCTTCTGGCGCTCCCCGCGGCTACCTTGCCGCAAGGGATGTCCTTGGACTGGTGTTTGTGCATGGAGCCCCAGGCCGCCTGTTGTGGCGTGACCTGCTGTGAGACCCAGGCGCCGTCCACCGACGAGCCTCGCGCTGACGAGGGCACGCTCGATTGCGCGGGTTGCCACACGATCGAGGTGGATCCGTTCGAGCCTGGACTCGAGTCCGAGGGCTTCGTCCTTCCGCGACTCGTTCCCGCATTCGTCGGCGTCGTGATCCTGACGGCTCCCGTCCAGGTCACTCCCGCGAGCCTCCAGGGCTCCGGCCGCGCACCCCCTGGGGTCGTGCGACCTACCGGGTTGTTGCCCGGTGTGCTCCCGCTTCGGCGTTGAGCGTTCGTTTCGTCCGACCGTGACGCTGGCCCCGTGCCTGCGTCGTGCGTCCGTCCGAACCGAACGACCTCAACATGCAACAGCGAACCTGGACGCGCCCGGCGCGCGTCGCCCTGATCCTCCTTCCGTTGGCCGCCTGCGCCAACCCCGCCCACGCTCCGCTCGACCTGACCTCGTCCGAGGTCGCTTGGCTCGAGCGTGGAGATGCGCGGACCCTCGAACACGCCCTCGAACTCGCAGACGTCGGAACGACCTCGTTGCCGATGCCCGATGCGAGCGAGCGGCAGGACCCGCGCCACGACGCGTATTGGGACGCTTGCGCCCTGGCGTGGAATCCCGACGTGCGCGTTGCGCGTAACGAGCTGCTCGCGCTACGCGAAGAGCGTCGTTCCGCGGGCGCGCCCCTGCCCACCACAGTACGCGTCGTCGATCATGAGTTCGGTGGTGATGCCGACCTGGTCGAATCTCTCGTGGCCTTCGACCTGATCGGCTTGCTCGGACTCGGGCCGTCCGGTGCCGCGGCGGAGCTCGCGGATGTGCGCGTCGTTCGTGCGTTGGCCCAGTACGAAGAACAACTCTGGACATCCCGCCTCGACATCGAGCGCGCACGCGTTCGTCTGGCTGCGGCGCAAGCCCGTGTCGCCGGGATCGATGCGTTGCACGCCGAGGCCGAACGGGAACTCGTGCGCATCGGCATCCTCGAGCGCAACGGCCGTGAGTCCGCGGCCGACGCGGAAGCGGCCCGTGGGCGCATCGACGCCCTCGCGCGCCAACACTCGGAGCGGAGTGAGGCCGTCGCGCTCGCCGAGCGGGACCTGGCACGCCTCGCCGGCCTGCCGCCGCAGCACGAAGTACTGGCGCTCAGCCAGAACGACTGGCTGGGCCGCTACCTCCAGCGCAACGTCCCGAGCATCGCGGACGGAGCGCGTCGCGTGGACACGCATCCCCGCTTGCGTCGTGCGCGTATCGACTTCGCGCTGGCTGAGGCACAGATTCGCGACGTGGCCGCTTCGGCCTGGCCCGGCATTCAGCTCGGGCCGCACCTCAGCTTCAACTCGACGACCAACATCGGCGGCATGCTCGGCCTGAGCTTGCCCTGGCCTTCGAGCTGGAAAGGACGCCTGGCCGCCGCGGAGGCGCGTCGCGAGGGCGCACGGGAAGCGTTCGAGGACACATGGCTCGACCTGGAGCTGAGCGATCAACTCGCGCTGCGCCGGCTGGAGCTCGCGCGGGACCGGAGCCACGGCGCCACTCGCGCGGTCGACGAAGCCACTCGGCATGCATGGGAATCGGCCCGCGCGCGGTACCGACTGCAGCGATTGCCGCTGATGGAGTGGAGCGATGCGCTGACGGGTCGAGCATCCGCCGTTCTGCAACCCATCGACGATTTGGAATCCATCGCCCTCGCGTGGATCGACGTATTGGATGCGCGCGGACCTGCCGCGCTCGAGTTCGAGGCCGTGGAGGTGACGCTGTGAGTGACGATCAACTGGACCTGGCGGGCTTGTCCCGCAAGACGACCACCCTGGAGCAGCCGCGGCGTTCCTGGCTGCGCATTCTCCTGCCTCTCGGCATCCTGCTGGTGTTCGCCGGCGTGCTGGCAGCGAGTCTGGGCGACCTCCTGGATCGCGGCGTTCCTGTGCGACGCGTCACCCCGCGCAGTGTGCGTGTGGAGGGCGGGGTCTCGGCCCCGACGGATCGCGTGCTCGTGCAGGCCGCCGGCTGGATCGAACCCGATCCCTACTTGATTCACGTCTCCGCGTTGTCGGCGGGCGTTGTCGAAGAAGTGCTCGTGCAGGAGTCGGACGTCGTTGCGGTGGGGGACGCGGTTGCGAAGCTCGTGGACGAAGACGCGCGCTTGGCTCGCGATCGAGCTTCCGCGGAGCATGACCGAATGCTCGCACTCCTTGCCGACAGCGTGACGCGACACGCGATCGCGGTCGAACGTTTCGTGGCCGGCTTGGCCGTGACCGAGGCGCTGGACATGGCGGTCGCTGCCCACGCCGGCAAAGTTGCCGAGGCCGAACAGCGCGCCGCGGCGGTCGCCGGTGCCGAGGCTCAGGTGCAACTGGCCAAGGACGAACTGCTGGTTCAGCAGGAACTGGAAACGCATGGCGCTGGCGGTCTGCGGCAGGTCGAGCTCGCTCAAGGTGCGGTCGATGCGGCCGAGAGCGCCGTGGCGGTCCTGCGCGCGAACGCAGCTCTGGCTGTCGCCGAAGCGGAGCAGGCTGAGGCTCGACGGACGCGAGCGACCGAAGAGAGGCGCTGGCGCTTCGAGGATCGCCTCGAGCGCGATCGCGCCGAGTCCGGGGTGCAAGCGGCCACAGCCGCGGTCGCTTTGGCGAAGACGGCGCTGGACGAAGCGCAGTTGCGGCTCGATCGCATGATCGTGCGCACGCCCGTTGCCGGTGTCGTCTTGGAGCGTTTGACGGTTCCCGGCATGGTGCTGGACGTGAATGCCATCGGGCACGTCGCGTGCTCGATCTACGACCCCGCGTCCTTGCGCGTTCGCGTGGACGTGCCCCAGGACGACGTCGAGCAACTGTTCGTCGGTCAGCGAGCCGAGATACAGACCAACGCGCGGCCGGGCCGACCCTACACCGGTGAGATCCTGCGCCTCGTCCAGCTCGCCGACATCCAGAAGGTGACGCTCGAAGCGCAGGTGCGCATCACCGACGGCGACGCGCTCCTGCGGCCCGACATGCTCGCGCAAGTCCGCTTCTTCGGCAGCGGTGAGTCCGGCGGAACGGGGAGCGGCAGCGTCATGGTCGTTCCGAAACGCCTCGTGACCGACGGTGCCGTCTGGGTCCTCGAGCCGAACGACATGACGGCGATCCTCCGCAAGGTCGAGCTGGGTGCAGCCCACGACGGGGACGTCGAGGTGCGGTCCGGACTGAACGCGACGGACAAGGTGCTCGACCCGGGTGACCAGATTTTGACCGACGGCGCCCGCGTGCGCTTCATGGAGGGCTCCCGATGAGCTTCATCACATTGCAAGGCGTGACCCGCCGCTACGAGAAGGGCGGCCAGGTCGTCCTGCCGCTCGACGACGTCGACCTCTCGATCGAAGCGGGCGAGTTCTTCGTGCTGCTCGGACCTTCGGGCAGCGGCAAGACCACGTTGCTCAACCTGCTGGCAGGCATCGACCGGGCCGACGCGGGCTCGGTGTCCGTCGCCGACCTCGAACTGGGCTCCGCGAGCTCCGGCAAACTGGCGCGTTGGCGCGCCCAGAACGTCGGGTACGTGTTCCAGCAGGCGAACCTCGTGCCGGTGCTGACCGCGTACGAGAACATCGAACTGCCGCTCTGGCTGCAGAAGCTGTCGCGCAAGGAACGCCATCAACGCGTGGCGATCGCGCTCGAATCCGTCGGGCTCACCGATCGCGCGCACCACTTGCCCAAGCAGTTGTCCGGGGGACAGGAGCAACGTGTCGCCATCGCACGCGCGATCGTCGCCGATGCGGCGTTGATCGTCGCCGACGAGCCGACCGGCAGTCTGGACGCTGAGTCCGCCGAGGTCGTGTTGCAGTTGCTGCGGCGCCTGAACCAGGAGTTCGGCAAGACCCTCGTGATGGTGACGCACGACCCCAAGGCCGCCAAGTTCGGGACGCGACTGCTGCACCTCGACAAGGGCCGCTTGACCGAACAGCCGGAGGTGACCGCATGAAACTCATCCGATTCGTCTTCCGCAACCTGCGCCGTCGACCTGGGCGTACGTCGTTGACCATTCTGGGTGTCGGCAGCGCGCTGCTCTTGTTCGTGTTGGTCGAGAGCCTCGCGCTCGGCCTCGATCAAGCGCTGTCCACCGGAGAGGCCGCGCGCACGCTCGTTGTGTACCGCAAGAACCGCTTCTGTCCGCAGACCTCGTTCTTGCCCGAGTGGTACGTCTCGCGCATCGAGGAGATCGACGGCGTCCAATCGGTGTTGCCCGTCAAGGTCTACCTGAACAACTGTCGCGCGAGCCTCGACCTGATCACGTTCCAGGGTGCGCCCGTGGACACGTTGATCGAGCAACGTGGCATCGAACTCGTGTCCGGCGACCTCGCGGACTTCCGCGGTCAGGCCGATGCAGCCCTCGTGGGTCGCGACTTCGCGGCTCGCAAGAACCTCGCCGTCGGCTCGCAGTTCAAGTTCGGCGACGTCGACGTGAAGGTGAAGGGCATCTTCGGGTCGGACTCCAAGATCGACGAGAGCCTGGTGCTGACGCACCTCGAGTATCTGCAACGCGCCGGTCCCGTGAGTCGACTGGGGACCGTCACGCAGATGGAGGTGCGGATCACGGACGGCGAACGGGCCGACGCGATCAGCCAGCAGATCGACGATCTCTTCGCGACCGCCGAGGAGCCGACCGATACGCGCTCGCAGGTCGCGTTCCTGAAGGGTGCGACCCGCGACCTGCGCGAGATCCTGCGCTTCGGCCGCTGGCTCGGCATGGCATGTGTTCTCGTCGTGCTCGCGCTCGTCGCGAACACCGTCGTGATGAGCGCCCAGGACCGCATCCGCGAGTTCGGCGTCCTGCGCTCGCTCGGCTTCCGCGAGACCCACGTCGGTTTCCTGGTGATGGCCGAGTCGATCGTGCTCGCCATGCTTGGCGCCGGTCTTGGCCTCGGACTCGCCGCGCTGCTGTTGAACGTCAAACATCTGGCGATCGGAACCGAGGGCATCACCGTCGCCTTCTCCGCCCCTCTGGAGCTCTTGATGCGCGGCGCGGGCGTCGGCGCCGTCGCCGGGATCCTGGCCGGCATCTATCCCGCCATCACCAGCGCGCGTCGCGCGATCGTCCCCAGCTTGCGCGGTTGACCCATGTCCCTTCCTTTTGATTACGCGGCCCGCAACTTGGGCCGCCGCCGACTGCGCACGCTGCTGACCGCCGGGTCCGCCGCTCTCGTCGCTGCGTTGCTCGTGGCGACCACCGCGTTCGTGCGCGGCATGTCGAACACGTTCTCGGGCGCGGCCCAGGACGATGTCGCGTTGCTGTTGTCCAGCGCAGCCGAGGGCGACATCGTGCGTTCGGCCGTGCGCGCGGACCTGCCGCAACTGGTCGAGGCCGACGTCGCGGGCGTGCTCGTCGCCAGCGGTGAGGTCCACATGGCGACGAACATGCAGCCCGAGGGTCGCACCGAGTCGCTCCCCGGTTTCGTGCGTGGCGTCACGCCGGCGGCATACTCCGTGCACGATGCGGTGACGCTGGTGAGCGGGCGGTTGCCCGGACCTGGCGAGGTCATCGTCGGGCGCCTCGCCGCCGCCCAGATGGGTGTGGAGGCCCGGGAGTTGGCGGTCGGCAACACGCTCACGTTCGAGGGCGCGGCGTTCGAGATCGTCGGCGAGTTCGTAGCGCCGGGTACGACGCTCGAGGGCGAGGTGTGGACTCCGCTCGCGCCGTTGCGCGGGCTGGTGCAACGCGACGACGACTCGGTCGTCTTCGTCAAGCTCGACAGTCCGGAGCGCTACGCCCTGCTCGACTACTTCGCCAACCGCCGCATCGACCTCGAACTCACGGCGATGCCCACGTCCGAGTACTACCGCGAGTTGACCCAGTACTTCGAGCCGATCCGCAAGATGGCGTGGTTGCTCGCTTCGTTGATCGCCGCAGCGGCTCTGTTCGGAGGCGCCAACACGATGGCCGCCGCCGTCCAGGACCGCGTCCGCGAACTCGGTGCCCTGCGTGCCCTCGGCTTCGGTGGGGGAGCGGTCGCCCGTTCGCTCGCCCTGGAGTCCATGTTGATCTGTTCCACGGGCGGCGTGCTGGGCCTGGTCCTGGCTCGTTTGGCCCTCGCGGACGGCGCGGTCAGCCTGGCGATGAGCGCTTTCGCGCTCGAGGTCGACGCCGTCGCCGTCCTCATCGGATTCGGCGGGGCTCTCGCCCTGGGCGTGCTGGGCGTGGTGCCCGCCGCCTGGAGAGCCCTGCGCATGCCCGTCGCGTTGGCCTTGAAGGAGGACTGACGTGAACTCGATTACACTTCCCCCCTCACCTCGAAGGAGACCCTCATGAAAGCTCTGTTGATTCCCACTCTGATCGCCGTCCTGTCCGCCTGCGGAGGCGGTGATGCCGACCACGACCACGACCACACCGAGAACACCGGTGGCGTGCTCGTCGCCGCGTCCTTGCCTGATTCGTTCTGGAGCGCCGAGGCCAGCGCTGATGCCATCAACGTCTTCGACTTGCGCGACACCGCGAAGTCCGGCGACGCGGTCGTCGTCAAAGGCACGGTCCAGGACTTCGTCTCCAACGTGGCCGCGTTCCGCCTCGTCGAGGACACGCTCCAGTCGTGCGACGAGATCCATGGCGACAGTTGCAAGACGCCTTGGGACTACTGCTGTGCCGATCCCGTCGAGGTCAAGCGCGGCACCACGCTGGTCGAGTTCCAGGAGAACGGTGCCCCCGGCCCCTGGACCATCAAGGGCTTCCACGGTTTGAACCACCTGAGCGAGGTCGTCGTCGCCGGTACCGTGCACATCGACGACGCCCAGAACCTGACCATCGTCGCGGACTCGATCCGCAACCAGTAGTTCTGGACCCCAGACCCATCATGAAACTCAGCACCCTGACTCTGGCCGTTCTGGCTCTGACCTTCACCGGTTGCAGCGTCGAATCGATCGAGACCGTCGACGGTGAGGTCATCGAGGAGATTCCTGAAGAGCCTGGCGAAGAAGTGCAGGCGCTTCCGGCTGGATTCCTCGGCAACACGACGTGTCCGTTCTCCGGCAAGCAGGTCGATCCGGACTCGTTCTACGAGCATCGCGGCGAACGGATCTACTTCTGCACTCCGCAGTGCGCGATCGACGGCTCGAAGGATCCGGACAAGTATCGCAGCCAGGTCTATGCCGAGACGACGCCCGTCGGAAACACGACCTGCCCCGTCAACGGCGAGGAGATCGTGGACCCCATCCCGGCCTATTGGCAGGGCCACGAGGTCAGCCTCTGCTGCACGTTCTGCTTGAACAGCTTCGAGG
>JAJDEX010000616.1 GCA_029259575.1 Planctomycetota bacterium
TGCGTGAACGCGCGACGCTGTTGCGCATCGCCCCCCACCTGGTGCGCCTGATCCCGTTCACCATCCCCGTGTACCGCTCGACCTCACGTGCGCCGTGGAAGGTGCGTGCAGGGTTGTCGCTGTACGCCATGCTCGGTGGCCTGGGCAAGGACGCACGCTTCGACGTCGTGCCCAAGGCCGAATGGCCGTTGCTCGACGGGTTGCAGCTCGACGGACTGCGCAAGGTCTTCCGCTATCACGACGGCCAGACGAACGACGCAGCCTTGACGCGCGCCGTGCTGGCTTCGGCCCAGGACATGGGCGCCGAGATCCAGGAGAACACGCCCGTCGTCGCGCTGCAACGCACCGACGACGGTTGGAAGGTGCAGTGTCGCGTCGGCGCCGACGTCCACGAGACGCACGCTCGCTTCGTCGTCAATGCCGCGGGACCTTGGGTCAACCGCGTGCTCGACATGTGCACGCCCGGACCGGCGCGCCGCGAGATCGAATGGGTCGCAGGCTCGCACATCGAAATCACCGGGCAGTTGGCCCAAGGCGGCTACTACGCGGAAGCTCCCCAGGACGGGCGCGCCGTGTTCACGCTGCCCTGGAAGGACCGCATTCTCGTCGGCACGACCGAGCGCGTGTTCACCGGAGACCCCGCCGACATCGGGCCGTCCTCCGAGGAGATCGACTACTTGCTCGCCGTGCACCAACACTACTTCCCCGGTCACGTCGGCGAGATCGTCGACGCATGGTCCGGTCTGCGCGTGCTGCCGCGTGGCACCGGTCGCGCATTCTCGCGGCCGCGGGACGTGACGTTGATCGCCGACCAGGCCACGCGCCCCTCGTTCGTTTCGATCTACGGGGGCAAGCTGACGGGCTATCGCGCGACCGCCGCCAAAGTCGAACGATATATGTCGAAGTCGCTCGCCGCCAAGACACGACGCGCGGACACGAGCACGCTCGTGTTGCCGGATCTTGGCGAGAGCTAGGGCGAAGCGCTGACGGCCAGGAGACTCGAGCGTCCGCCCTAGGGGCGCGGCGCACCCAAGGTGAAGCGCACGTGGGCGCCGCCCTCGGGACCGTCCTCGATCCAGATCTCGCCGCCGTGCAACTCGACGATCCGAGCGGCGATCGACAGGCCCAGGCCCGCGCCCGGACACGACGCCTGCGACTCGAGTCGCTGCAAGGGATCGAAGGCGCGCTGGCGGAACTCGGCGGGGATGCCGGACCCACCATCGAGCACACCCAACACGCCGTTCTCGCGCGTGAACCGGAACGGTGCGTCCCCGTAGGCTCGTGCGTTGACGACGAGTTCACGGACCAGGAGCGTCAATTGCTCGGCATTCCCGGGGACGTCCGGCCAGGGCGTACGCACGAATTCGGAGTCGTCCGCGAGCGCGGCCTCGACGCATGCGTCCAGCGCCACGCGGGTGGCATCGACACGAGGTTCGAGGCGACCCCATTGGGACAACCTCTCGAGTTTGGCCTGAGCCTCGCTGGCACTGGCGACCAAGTAGCCGAGCAGCTTGGCGTCCGCGCCTTCGAGACGCGGACCCAGGTCCTCTTGCAAAGCCTCGGCGAACGCCGCGACCTTGTTCAGCGGTGATCGCAGGTCATGCCCCACCGTACGGGCGAAGCTGCGAGCGAATCCCGACTCGGGCATCAAACTTCGGCGGGCCGCAGGGTGATGTCGCCGTTGATGGTCAGCTGGCAACCCAATCGTGCGTGCGCATCGGAGCTGCACATCTCGACGACGTCCTTCTCGTCCTCGGTCGCAGCGTTGACGTTGTCGCCACCCTCTTCGATCACCAGGGCGCACGTGCCGCAGCTGCCCACCGTGCAACCGAAGTCCTGGGGGACGTCGTTGGATTGGCAGAAGTCGAGGTACGACGAACCGTCAGCGATTTCGTGAACGGCGCCGGTCTTGAGGAACGTGATCTTGGCCATGGGGTGATCGAGGAGATCGAGGGAGGAATGGTGCGTATTCCGAGGCCGCGCCTCGGGAGAGGACAGCAGGGTACGTTCGCGCGCCGGCAGTTGGTAGCCTTCGACGCTTGCGACGCGAAGTGCTCATTCTGGCCCCCACCCTGCCCCTACCTGTGCGCTCGGGAGGGGCACGCCGAACCCTGGAATTGACCACCCGGGCGGCGCGCGAGGTACCGATCCGCATGCTGTGCACCGGCGACGCGAACGATCGGATCAACGCCCAGGATCTCCCGTTCCCGGTCGAGATCCTGCCTCTGGCGCCGCTCACGACGCTGCGCGCACCGCTGGCCGCACGTCCCGAGCGCTGGTTCCACAGCCCCGCCCTCGCGCACCGGGTTGGCCAGCTGGTCGGTCGCGGACAGGTCTCCGTGCTGCACCTGGACGACCTGGCCATGCGTCGGGCGCTGCCGCATTCCAGCCCGCCCATCGCCGCGCACCACCACAAGCTCGAGCCCGAACTGGCCCTGGCGCTGGGTCGGCCGTGGCACGAGGTCGCTCGCCTGAGGCGCGCCGAACGTCGCGTCGTCCCGCGCGTCGCGCATCACGTCACGTGTTCCGTTCAAGATGCTGCGCGGCTGACGGCGCGCCATCCGAACATCCTCACCACCGCTCTTCCGTGTGGAGCCGACGTCGATGCGTTCGCGCCTGCGGAGTACGCGGCGCGGGACCCGCGGCGCCTCCTGTTCCTGGGCAGCCTCGACTACGAACCGAATCGACGCGCCCTGCGCTGGTTGGTCGGGCACGCCTTGCCCGCGTGGCGCAGACGGTTCCCGGACCTCGTGCTCGAAGTCGTTGGAGCCGGACGACCTGGGCCGGAGCTCGCGGGACCCACGCCCGGTTTGGAGCTCGTCGGCACGGTCAAGGACGTACGCCCGCACCTGCATCGCGCTGCGGCCCTCGTCGCTCCGATCGACGTCGGCGGCGGTTCGCGGGTCAAGTTGGCCGAAGCGCTGGCTGCCGGATGTCCGATCGTCGCGACGCCGTTGGGCGCCGAGGGCCTGGGCATCGTCGATGGCCAACACGCCACACTCGCCCCGGAAGGTGGCGCGTTCCTACGCGCCGTCGAGTGCACGCTCGACGACCCGGAAGCAGCGCGAGCGCGCGCCCATCGAGGACGCACGCTCGCACGCACGGAACTGAACTGGAACGACCTGGCCGGCCGCCTGGTCCAGATCTGGACCGACGTTCAACGCGTCGCTTCGAACCGCAACGGGGTGGCCTCGGCCTCCTCCAGCTCGCGCAGTCGCAAGAGGAACGCCGGAACGTCGGCGGCCTCCAAGTAGGTGCCACGGACCACGAAGGTTCGCAGAGCTTCCCAACCCTCCGCGCTCGGCGGCGTCTCGAAGGCATAGAGCAGACCCTGGCGCTCCTCGCGGAACGGCTCCGGCGCGGACACGATCTTCCATGCGTCCCCAGGATCCACCGTCACGTGCATGCGCGTGCGCTGGGAGAAGCGCAGCGCCATGGGCCAGTCGCGCTCCGCGGGACCCAGTTCGCGAGCGAACGGCGAGACCGGCAAGCGCAGATCGGCGCGCCAACCCTGGAAGTCCTTGGTCAGGAATCCGGGCACGCGGCCGGTGAACGTCATCTCGGCCGGGCCGGGAGGTCCGCCGAGTCCGGGGAACTCGAAGGACTCGGGATCGATGCCCTGGATCAACTGGCCCAGCAACTGGCGCGCGTAACCGGAGCGCTCCTCGAGCGTCGCCAAGTCGATCTGCTGGCGCATCATCGCGCCCGACAGGTTCGGGAACCGCACGATGCCTGCGACGGTCGCGTTGCCGCCCGCGTCGATCGTGTAGGTCAGGTCCAGGTCCAGGTCCCAGGTCTCGTCCAGGATCGAACGCGGCACTTCGATCGTGTCCGCGCCGTCGTGGGACAGCAGGAGCGCGGAGCAGCCCACCATTTCGGGCGGCACCATGCCGAACGGCATGCCCGGCTGGGGCGCAGCGATCTGCCAGGCGCACGCACCGTGCGGATCGCCCAGGATCAACACCGGCACATAGCTCAAGCCATCGCCTTCGAAGGCCCGCACCGGGTTCGTGTCGAGCTCGGGCGCCGTGCCTCCGTCGAGCAGCGCCCAGTGGATCGGGATCCCGGCGCGTTCGCAGAGTGCGGCGAAGAGGAACAGGCGATTACCGCGACCCGAGAGCCACACGTGGGCCGCGAGCGGAGAGCCCTGGCTGTCGATGATCCGCGCGTCGAGCGCTTGATGGATCGCACGAGCGCGCTCGAGGGGATCCTCCTGATCGAACTGCTCGAGGTAGGCATCGAACTCGAGGCCGATGTCGGCCGGGATCGAGCCGAAGGCCGCCAGTTGCGCGCGCCAGGTTCCGAGCACGCCGGATCCGTCGCGCCCCTTGGCGAAGACGAGCCACGGCAGGATCTCCCAGTCGCTCGGGCGGAAGTCCTCGGCGCTCGCTCGATCGGACGTGCGCGTGTAGATGTGCACGACGCCGTCCTCCCACGGGATCTCCTCGTGCTCACCGTCGAAGTGGAACGTGTGCAGTTCGCCGACCGTCTCGGGCGGGCCGTAGCTGAAGCCCGGGTTCGGCACGAAGATCGCGTAGCGGCTGACGAAGAACGGTTTGTCGAAGCTCTGGAAGCGCCAGCGGCCGAGCTCGGTCGGCACGCCGAAACCGACCGGCACCTCGACCTCCCACACGTACTCGATCGCGTCCCCCGGTTCGACGGCCGGCATGATCCACTGGCCGTTCACGGCGCTGGGCTCCAGGGTCGAACCGTCGGCCTTCAGGATGCGCGCCACGCGCACACCGTTCTGGATGTCCTGCTCGTGCAAGGTCTCGGCGCCAGCGCGATCCCCCACGACCGAGATCGTGTGGAAGCGCTGGACCGCGGAACCGTCGGGGAGGACGAACACCATGCCGGAGTCGAGCGCTTCGATCACCGACAGACCCTCCGCGGCGCGACCGGCTTCCAACGCCGCGTCCAGGTCGGGTGCGAAGCGCTGGAAGAAGTCCTCGGCACGATCGGTCGACCCGGTCAGGGCCAACGCACGCCACAACTCGCGGGCAGCCGGAACGGCGGTCAACGCACCGGACCAGGCCTCTTGGGCCTGGGCGATCTCACCCAAACGCGCGTGCTCGTTCCCGAGCCGCATCATGTACAGCGGATGATCAACGTGAGCTCCCAGCATCTGATCGAGGGCGCGCTGAATCTTGGCGCGCTCGTGACCGAGCAAGGAATCGATCTCGGCCAACAGGTCGGCCGCGAGGTCCACCTCGGGTTCGCGCGACACCCAACGTTCGAGCTGGGCCTTGAACTGGTGCGCTGCGAGCGAGTCCTGTTCGGCCAGCTGTTGGACGAGCTGGATGATGTTCGGGTCACTGCCGTCCGCGCGCAGGGCCGCGTTCGCAGCTTCGTGCGCGCCGACCCAGTCGCCTTCGCCCGCCAGGTGCGAGGCCAGCATGAACTGAGCTCCGGCACTCTCCGGGTGCTCCTGAACCAGCGCCTGGATCTTGGGCTGCGCCAAGAACAAGCTCGGATCCAGGTCCGTCAACGTCATGATCTCGTACAAGCGATACTGCACGTTGTCCGGGGACTCGGCGAGCAGACCGCGGATGATCGCCAGCGCTTCGACGGGACGGTCCTCGCCTCGCAAGCGGAAGGCGCGCGCCAAGCGAGCCGCGGGCAGGAACGGCCCCTCGGCCTCGAATTCGGCCACGAGCTCCATCGTCTTCGTGCGCTGTGTTTCGGCGGGCAGGTGGCGTGCTCCCTGCAATGCCCGCAGAACTTCGGAGCGCCACGCGGTCAACGCGAGCGCGGAGCCCTCGGGACGCGGCACGATCAACGCCTCATCGGGTCGACCTGCGTTCCAACGTCGTCGAACGGTGAGCGGTCCCGTGAACGGATCCGCAGGATCCAGGGACACGACATCGTCGATCGGCTCGGGCTCGAACGGCTCCAAGGTCATCGGGAACGGCAGCGTGTCGCCCCACGGGAACTCCTGGAACGACACGACGGCGCCCTTCGTATCGAAGAAGCGTACGGCGACCTCGTCCTCCTGGGTCGACGGCATACGGATCAGCAGGAGGTTCCACTGGTTGAGGCAAGGGACCTCGAAGGTGAACCGGTCCTGGACGTCCAGAGGATCGACGCGCGGCGCATCGAACAACCGCGTTCCGTTCCACCAGGCCCGCGCGGCGCCCAAGGTCCGAACCTCGACGCGCACGTCCGGACGATCGAAGCGCACGATCGCGGCCAGGTAGGAACACCCTGTCGCGGGCCAGACGCGACCCGCGAGACTCACCCCGGTCTGGTTCGGCGAACGCTCGAGGTGCGCCCAGTCCGTCTGGGTGGCGAACGGGTTGTCGGGGATCTTCACCGACCAGGTCTCGGGACCGTTGGGCAGATCCTCGAGCAGCGCGGGCAGCGGATGGGACGCGGGTCCCGTTCCGCCGAACCAACGCCAGTGCTGGACGAACTCGGGGAACGGGTCCTCGATCATCGGCAGCGGGTCGGTCGCGAACCGCGTGATGCCGACCTCGGTCGCCGCCAGCATGCGCAGCGTCAAACCGGCCTCGGGATCGCGGACGCGACCGGCCAGGTCCATCAGCCGCTGCGCGTCCAGCGGGTCGTCGCTCGAGATGCGCACCATGTGGATCGCATCGACGGCGTCGCGCACCAGAGGGTGTCCAGGATCGGCCTCGATCGCGGACAGAACGTCCTCGACGTAGGCGGGGAAGTCCCAGACCAGGCCGGCGGGATGCGCCGTCAGCAATTCGGCGCTGAGCACCGCGTCCTGGACGGGTGCCGCGACGGCGACGGACATCGAACTCAGGCAGAGCAGCAGGGAGCGGATCATCGTTGCACCTCCACGGCGATGCGGGTGCGTTGTGCGTCGGCGACGGTGCGGGCCAGTTCACGGAAGGCTGCGTACCGGTCGGGTGGGACGCGATGGGTGCGCATCACGAGACGTTCCGTCACGCGGGCGCCACCGTCGGTCGATGCGACGGTACGGGTGTACAGAGCGTCCGGCGTTTCGGCGTGGACCGGTGCGGGGAGCTCCTGAAGGCTCGCACCTTCGGGCAACCGATAGTCGACGACCGACTCGCGGGTCCAGGCGACGTCCAACAGCAAGTCGCTCGTGCGTTCGCTCTCGGAGGCCACGCGCCCCAACAGATCGGTCGCGTCGAACGTCGTCGGCAGCTCCAGACGTCCCTCGCGGCGTTCCGCGATGCGCTCGAAGCGACCGTTCATGCGGATCTCGAACGGGAGCGTCAGGTCCTCGTAATCCGAATGCTCCGCGCTGGGTTCCCCCACCAGGCTGCCGAAGCGGCTGGAGAGGTAACCGCGCAGCGTCTCCAGGCGCTCGTCGTCGTCGCCCGCGAAGTTGCTGCGCTCGCGCGGATCCCAGCGACCCGTCGGGCGACGCTCGACCGTGACGTCTCCGCCACCATCGGCGCTGAGCTGCACGGTCACGTGGTCGACCAGCACGTTCTGCTCGGCGGTGGCGAACGGAACGCGCGCCTCTTGAACGCCGTCGTCACGCACGATGACGACGCGTGCGCCACGATCCGAGTCGGGCAGGACCTCGAGCGGATGGAAGCGCGCCGTGCCGTCCAAGTACATCTCGTCGATGCCCTCCTGGGCGGGCACGTAAGCGATGCAGTGATTGAAGTGCGAGACGAGAGCCAGCGAAATGTCCTCTTCAAAACGTCGCCCCTCGGCGCGGATGATCACCGGCCAGGCCTCGATGTCCACGACGGACAACATCGCCTTCAGCAGGATCGCCTTGTCCTTGCAGTCCCCGAAGCGCCGGCTGAACACGACCGGCGCGCTGTACGGCTGATAGCCGTGCACCCCGAACTCCCAGGCGTTGTAGCGAATGTCGGAGACGACGAAATCGTAGATGGCGCGCAGCTTGTCGGCCGGCGCGGTCAGACCATCGGTCAGGCGCGCGACCTCGGCCTCCATCTCGGGCGATGTGCGGATCTCCTCGGCGATGAGGCCCCACCACCAACGTCCGAACTCCTCCCACGACCCATAGGTGCTGGCTTGCACGCGAGCGTTGGTCTCGATGGCCGGCGGCTCCAGCTGTTCGCTGCGTTCGGGGAACTGGTCGTAAACGTTCCAGCGGTGCTGCACGCGGCCATCGGTCAACGTGTCGCGCCGGTAGTCCTCGGCCGCGACGCCCCGGTTGTGCAGGTGCAACTCGACCTCGCGCGGCGCGATCAGCACGATGTCGGTGTGTCGCACGACAGTGCGGGGATCGGGCGCGATGGGCTCGTCCAGGCCGAAGTACGTCCCGAAGAACGTCGGTCGCAGGTCGTCGCGGCGCCAACTCATGTCGACGATGTCCCCGACCTGGAGCGGCGGATGGTCGACCTCGAGGATGCCGCGCATGCCGGTTCGCCCGGTGCGCGCCTGCTCGACGGTACCGTCCGGCGAACGGACGCTCGCGGCGAGCACCCGGACCTCTTCGTCCCGCGGGTAGGCGCGGAACCGACGGCGGTCCAACTCGCGGACGCCGGCGTCGTTGAGCACACGCACGACGCGCCGACGGTAGCGCTTGGCCGTTCCGTTCGGATGAACCTCGACGACCAATTGATTCAGCAGCACCTCGCGCGACGCGATGTTCGCGGGCAGGAGCGAGTCCTCTGCGCGGCTCTCCAGAATCTCGTCCAGCGAGACGTCCCACGCGTCGTGGAAGGGCGGCACGCCGCTGTCCAACAGGTGCTCGAGCAGCCGGCGATCGTCCTCGGCGTTGAAGTCGAACTCCAACTCGCGCTCGAGCGACAGGATCGCACGCTCATGGTCCCCGCGCGCCAAGGCCGCGCGCGCGTCGATCGCGTGCAGGTACGGGTCTTCCGGATTGAACGCCAGCGCGGTGTCGATCAGCTCCTGCGCCGCGCCGAAGTCCTCGGTCGCGATCAGGATGCGCGCCGCGCTGATCCGCATCTCGATGTCCCAGGGATCCTGGTCCAGATCCATCTGCAGGTCGGCCAGGATGCGCGCCGTGGAGCGATCGCGATCCCGACGCCGGGCCACCGCCGCCAATTCGCGACGGGCTGCGCGGACACCGCTGGAGGCGGCCTGCAGGAACTCCATCCGCTCGTCACTGCCCAGGGCCTTCAGCGTGTGCAAGGCGTAGGACACACCGGCCCAGTAGCGCGTGATGTCCTCGTTCTCGGCCAACCGCATCAGTTCGTTGTCCGCCAGCGCACCTTGACCCAGCTCGGCCAGGATCTGCGCACGACGCAGTCGGCACAGCACGGCATTCGGGTTCGAGCGCAACGCCTGGTCGATCAGTTCCAGCGCGCGGTGCGGCGTCGGCTGACTGGTCGTCGCGTGCACCGATTTCCAACGCAGGAACTGGGCCTTCGGACCGTGTCGAAGGATCGCGTCGTCCAAGGCGTGCAACCAGGGATTGACGTCCTCCTCGGTCGAGAGCGCACCCTGGACACGCAACGAATCCAGGTGGAGCAGCGTCGCCAGCAGGTCGTCCGGATTGGCTTCGACCGCCATCGACGACTCCACGAGCCCGGGCTGTGCCTTGCGCGGCTTCGCGCGCGCATCGACGACCAGCATCGCCCGACGCAGAAGGCTGGCCGGATCGTCCTGGACGTGGAAGCGTTGCATGGCTCCCGGTCGCAGTTCGAGTTTGGACGCATCCATGGAGCGGCCGGGGTTCTTGGGGGAGATCGGCTCCACGCCCTCGGGGGCCTGACTTGCGGTCGGCAACGAGAGAGGGGCGCCGTTCGCGGGGTCGGACAGGCGC
>JAJDEX010000617.1 GCA_029259575.1 Planctomycetota bacterium
CAGGCGCCGCCACGGGGCCGCGCGCGGAGTTGGCCTGCGAGTCGCACGCTCGTCACGGTCGAGAGGTCGGGCCCCGCGTCGCGCCATGTCGCCGAACGCATCGCGCCGTCGACGTGTGCTCGCGCGCCCTCGTCACTCAACCAGACGAAGACCGTGGTGCTGCTGGTGGCGAGCGTCCCCCACGGGGTATCGAAATCGAGGGCGGCGTCCTGGGACTCGCCGTCCGCTCCTGTCAGCAGGACACGAAGGCTCGCTAGAAGAGCGTCACCGTCGACATCCCAGAGTTTGTCCATGTGCCTCGGGTGCTCGAGTCCGCCCTCGGCCGTAGGAACATCCCAACGCCAAACGAGGCCGAGCGCGTCCTCGGGGCACACACGGGAGACCAGCGCCCGAAGGGTCGTCACGAACGTGCCGGCGTCCGTCGGCGCGCGTGACACCTCGGGGGTCTCGTCCACGAGGGCGGAGTAATCGACCTTGGCCGGCTTCGAGAGCTGGCGGGGTTCGTCGAGCCCACAGATGTTGTCGTCCTTGTCCACGCGATAAGGCGTTCCGCGCCCATCGTCCTCCGTGACCAGGAGGTCCCGGTTCGGCACCACCACCTCTACGACTGCCGGTGTCTCGAGGACAATCTCGGACGCGAGCTCCGGGGTCATGGCCGGCGATGGGGTCGCCTGGGAGATCGGACTCAGCAGTAGGGGGAGGATGAGTTGCAGCATGGTGTGGTTCGGAAATCGGCGTGACCTGGGCAGCAGGTCAGGGAGGAGATCGGACGCGCCGCGCGATGTCCCCACGAATCGAATCGGCTCGTGTGCGGGCGTTCCTTACTCCAACCTGTCGGTTATTACGCCTCGCCGCCTCCAGAGTATTGCAAAGTCGGGATCCTCGCTGCCCGAAACGAGGCAGGTTCGGTGAGGTGACGGCTTCGTCATCTACGGGCCTCTTCCCTCGGCCCGGGGCCAGAACCTCCGCTTGGGCCTCGAATCGACCTGTTCGGGGGCGATTTGGGTCTCGGATGGGGACACGCCGTGGGATCTCCCCCGCGCTGCGCCCGTCGTCTCCACAGAACGTCGGCGAGCACCGAGCGACCTGGCCAGGCCCCCACCTCCGCCTGGGAGCTTCGCGGAAGGTGCGCCGGGCACGAAGAAGGGGGCCCCGGAACATGCGTCCCGGGGCCCCCTTGGAATCGTGTCGACCTGGGGTCGATCAGTCGCGGGCGCCCGACTTCGGACGGTCGCGGTCACCGCCGCCACGGGGGCTTCGGTCACGGTCGCGTCCGCCGCGATCGGAACGGCCTCGGCCGCCGCGATCACCGCCACGGTCCCCACCATCACGGCGCGGGCCGCGGTCACGGTCGCCGCCGCCGGCAGCCTCCGCGTCCTCACCCTCGGGGACGGGCAGGGTCGCCTTGTGGCTGACCTTGACCTTGCCGCGGTCGTCGACGTTGATGACCTCGACCTCGATCTCGTCACCGACGTTGACGACGTCGGTCACCTGACCGACGTAGCCGTAGGCCAGCTCGGAGATGTGGCAGAGACCTTCGACGCCCGGCAGGATCTCGACGAATGCGCCGAAGTCGCGGACCGAGCGAACGGTGCCCTGGAACTTGGCGCCGATCTCGGGGTTCTGGGTCGAAGCGCTGATCGCATCGCGACAGGCCTTCACCTTGATCGAGTCGGTACCGAAGATCTGGATGTTGCCGTTGTCGTCGAGGATCGAGATGCGGCACTCGTAGTCCGCCTGGAGGGCCTTGATGTTCTTGCCGCCCGGGCCGATCAGGAAACCGATCTTCTCACCGGGGATCTTCAGGGTCTCCATGCGCGGGGCGAAGTCCGAGACCTCGCTGCGCGGACGCGGGACGGCTTCGAGCATGCAGCGCAGGATGTGGATCCGGCCGGCACGCGCTTGGCCGAGGGCTTCCTCGAGCAGACCGCGGCTGACGCCTTTGATCTTGATGTCCATCTGCAGGGCGGTGATGCCCAGACCGGAACCGGCGACCTTGAAGTCCATGTCACCGTTGTGGTCCTCGGAACCGAGGATGTCGGACAGGATCGCGTGGGTCTTGCCGTCGGACACGAGGCCCATCGCGATGCCCGCGACGGGCTGCGCGACCGGGACACCGGCCAACATCATTGCCATGCAACCGCCACAGACGGAAGCCATCGACGAGGAGCCGTTCGACTCCATGATGTCGGACACGATGCGGACCGTGTACGGGAAGCTCTCTTTCGCGGGCAGGACGCCCTGGAGCGAACGCTCGGCCAACATGCCGTGGCCGATCTCGCGACGACCCGGGCCCATGATGCGGCGGGTCTCACCGACCGAGTAGGGCGGGAAGTTGTAGTGCAGGTAGAAGTGCTTGCGGTACTCCTTCTCGACACCATCGATGATCTGCTCGTCGTCCGGCGTACCGAGCGTCGCGCTGACCAGGGCCTGCGTCTCGCCACGGGTGAACAGCACGGAACCGTGCTGGCGCGGGATGAAGTCGGGCACGATCGTGATCTCGCGAATCTCGTCCCAGGCGCGACCGTCGACGCGGCTGCCGGAGAGGATCTGCTCACGCTCGACCTTCTGCTGGAGGTCGTGGAAGAAGTGCTTCACCTCTTTCGTCTTGGCCTTCAGATCGTCGCCGTCGAGACCTTCCGTGAGCGATGCGACGCAGTCCTTGCGGACCTGGTTGCAGGCATCGTCACGAATGTGCTTGCCGTCGACGCAGATCGCACTCTTGAGCGCGTTCTCGAACTTGAAGACCTTGGCCTTCAGATCGTCGTCGAACGTGGGAGCGATATGCTCCATCTCGGGCTTGCCGGCGACCTTCTTGATCTCGTCGACCAACGCGACGATCTCCTGGATCGTGTTGCTGGCCATCTCGAGCGCGTCGATCATCTCGGCCTCGGACAGCTCTTTGGCGGAACTCTCCACCATCGCCAGGCCGTCCTTGTGGCCCGAAACGACGAGGTCGAGGCGCGAGTTCGAGCGACGGTCCTCGTCGGTCGGGAACGCGACGAATTCGCCGTCGACGTGCGCGATGCGCACGGCGCCGAGGCTGGTGTCGAAGGGCAGGCCGGCGACGCGGATGGCGGCGAAGGCCGCGATCATCGCGAGGACGTCCGGGTTGTTCGTGCCGTCGTATTGCAGCACGTGGGTCATCACCTGGACCTCGGCCTTGTAGCCGTCCGGGAACATGGGCCGGATCGAGCGATCGATCATGCGCATGGTCAGGATTTCCTTGGTGGTCGGGCGACCTTCACGCTTGAAGAAGCCGCCGGGGATCTTGCCCGCCGACTCGGTCTTCTCGCGGTAGTCGCAGACCAGGGGGAAGAAGTCGATGTCTTCGCGGGGCTTGCCCGCGGTCACCGCTGCGAAGACCTTGGTCTCGCCGAGCGTGGCGACGATGGAACCGCCAGCTTGGCGGGCCATCTGGCCGGTCTCGAGGGTGATGTCGTGTCCGGCGATCTTCGCCGTGACGCTTTGGTGTCCGTTCATCATGTCTTGGTTTCTCGTTGTTACGTCTAGTGGGTTGATTCCCGATGGCCGAACGAGGGCCGACTCCTTCGTGGGAACCGAAGGAGTGTGGTCTCACCTCAGATGGCGGCGCCGCAACGTTGCGGGCACGCCGAATCTCGGAACCTGTCCAGGGCCCAAACGATGGGCGATGCGGTTCCCGGAACCTCCACGTCGGTGGGCGCCGCCCGTGCCGTGCACGGATGGCGATGCCCACCGGAGGAGGTCAGCGACTGAGGTTCACCAGGATGGGGCCCTCGATTGCGTACGCGTTAGCGACGCAGGCCCAGCTTGTTGATGATGGCCGTGTAGCGCTCGGCGTCCTTGTTGCGCAGGTAGCGCAGGAGCTTGGAGCGGCGGCCGACCTTCTGGAGCAGACCGCGACGGGTCGTGAAGTCCTTCTTGTGGATCTTCAGGTGCTCGGTCAGGTTCGTGACGTCCTCGGTGAGGAGGGCGATCTGGACCTCGGTGGATCCGTTGTCTCCCGCTTCGCTACCGAACTCTTTGATGAGCTCGGCCTTGCGGGCTGTTTCGATGGCCATGGTGGCTCGACTTGTCTAGGACTTGCCCGGGCCCCAGGGACGCGCCACGTGGCACGCAATTCCCCCAGGACGGGGTGTGCCGACGGACCGCGTCGACTCGGGGCCGCACCTATGCGACCGGAAAGGAAGGCGACAAGTGTACGGATCCGGGCAGGTGCTGGCCCCCTCCGGCCCTCCCTTCTCGGGAATCTCCTCTGGTTCGGACCGCGGGGCCCGCCCCATGGCCCTCAGGGCGGCATCCCGAGTTTCGGCAAGACCGTGGGAGGAGGCCGATCCCTGGGACGCCCTCGAGCCGGAAGGGGCGTGGATCGCCGAGCACCCGTGGAGCCGAGGCGGGTGGGTCCTCAGCAGACAACGAACGCGCCCAGGTCGAACGCGGTTCGACCTGGGGGTGTGGGGACGGGCTCACGCAGCGGGCCGTGATGGCCCGGTGGCATGGCGCACCTCAGTTGCGAACCGCGGCACCGGGGGCGGCTTCGCGGCGGGGCAACTGGGAGAGGATCTCCTTGGCGATCTCGCGGAAGGCTTCCTTGCGCAGGGAGATCATGGTCGCGTGGTGCTTCTCGCGTGCCGCGAAGTCACGACGGTCGTCGAACGTCGCGACCCAGAAGGCCGGGCCGCCGGAGGAGTTCTCGAGGCGCACCTCGATCTGGGCACGAATCGCCTTGCGCGCGTTCCAGAGGCTCTCGTCCCAGTCGTTGACGATCACCTGCAGAACGGCGTCCTCGTTGAGGATGCCCCGCACGTAGGACGCGTTCTGCGTTCCGACGCCACCGGGACCTGCCTGAACGGGCTCGGGCATGTTCGCATCGACGTAGTCGAGGGACAGCGGCGCGTAGTGACGTTCGATCAAGGCGTTGACGAACGCCTCGCGCAACATCCGATCGGAGACCTTCACGCCTTCCCCGAGGATCAGGGGAGCCACGACGATGTCGTTGGGATCCATCTCGGCCAGGTTGCCCGACTCGACGACGGTCACGCCGTCGCCGGCGATATGGGGCAGGTTCGTGCAGGACGCGAGGAGCGCCACGGACAGCGCCCCCATGGCCAGGATGGCGGGGCGGGCGAAGGAACGGGTGCGTTGGAACGACATGTGCGGGATCTCCTAGGGCGCTCGTCTGTGCTGGGACGAGCTTCCAGATGGACGGAGCGAATGGCCCCGATCGCCCGCGATCCTAGGAATCGCGGGGAGCCGGAACAAGGAATCTAGGGAGGCTCTCGACCTGAGATCCCGCGAATCCAGGCCGAGCCGGTTCGGGGAGGGGCCCTCGAATCGACTCCGCCCCGTAGCGGCCCTCCACCCCGTTTACGGGGATCCCCACGTCGATCCCTTGTGAAACTCGTGTGGTTCCGGTTCGAATCCTGGTCACGACACAGGATCGGCGTGGAATGTCACGACCCAACGGCCGAGAATGGTCGCCACAAATCGATCAGGGCGCCCCACTCGGGGCTGCCAGACCTCGGCCCCACCGACCTTCGCACGGGAACACGGACCCCGGACCGTGCACCCATCACCACCCCACCCCACCGAATCATGAACCTCCCCCTCGCCACCATCGCTCTCGGGACCTGCTCGGTCCTCGCGGCCGCCGCGACCGCAACGCCCCAACCGGGCACCGCTCATCTCAACACGGGCCAGCCCACCGCCGCTCCCGCCGTGATCGGGGATGCCGAATGGCACGCCGACTACGACGCGGCCGTCAAGCTCGCCAAGGAGCAGGGCAAGGACCTGCTCGTCGACTTCACCGGCTCGGACTGGTGTGGCTGGTGCATTCGATTGCACAAAGAGGTCTTCGCGCACGAGTCCTTCGAAACGGCCGCGTCCAAGGACTACGTCTTCGTCGCCCTCGACTTCCCGAACTCCGAGGAGGCCAAGGCCAAGGTGCCGAACCCCAAGCGCAACGATGAGCTCCAGGAACTGCACGGCGTGCGGGGCTTCCCCACGATCCTGCTCATGACCGCGGACGGCGAAGTCTTCGGTCGCACCGGTTACCAGGCCGGCGGACCCGACGCGTACCTGACCCACATGGCCGAGCTGCGCACGTCCGGCAAGGCCGCGCTCGTCGAGAGCGGCAAGATCATCGAAGCGTTCGCGAAGGCCGAAGGCGACGCCAAGGTCGTCCAGTGGGAGAAGGCCATCGCGCTCCTGTCCACGCTCGACGCCGATTCGCCGTTCGCCTCCCCCCTCGCCGCGCCGGTGCGCTGGGCGCTGACGCACGACCCCAAGAACGAGCAGGGCATGAAGCTGCGCGCCGTGAAGGCCCTCATCGCTTCGGGCCAGGCGGACGCCGACGTCGAGAACGCCGCACGTGAACTCGATCCGAAGAACGAAGCGGGACTGCTCGAGATCCTGCTTCAGGGCCAGTTCGGCGGAGTCCGTGACGGAGACATGGCGCGCGCCGCGCTGGAGGCCCTGGACGCCATGAACGAGCTGGGGTTCCAGGACAAGACGATCGCCTTCCAACTGAACCACCAGGCGGCCAACTGGGCGGCCGGTCCGATGCAGGACGCGGAGCTCGCCAAGGTCTACGCCGCCGTCGCCAAGGGCATCGGCTCGGACGATGCGGCCGCCATGGAGCAGCTCGAGAAGATGCTCGGCGAGTAGCCCCCCACGTTGGACCGGTTCACGGACCGGCGCCATTCACGGGGCGGGCGGCGGGCCCCCGGGGGCCCCCCCCCCCCGCGGTGGGGGGGCCGCGGGGGC
>JAJDEX010000618.1 GCA_029259575.1 Planctomycetota bacterium
TGGGACTCGAGGCACTCGGCTACTACACCGCCGCGCAGCAACTGGTGCTGTTCCCGATCCGCAACCTGACGCAGGTGCTGGTCGGCGTCCTAGTGCCCGCGCTGTCGAAGCTCCAGGACGACCTCGTGCAGCTGAGGGACCGACTCCTGCGGGCGCTCTCCGGCATCGCGCTCGTCATCACGCCCTGCTTGATCGGTCTGGCTGCGGTCCTCCATCCGCTGGTCACCGGTTTGCTGAACGACCCGGAGAGCGACGTGAACAAGTGGGGGCCCGCCGTGCTTCCCGCACTGTTGATGATGCCCGCTTCGTTCCTGCGATCCGTGCTGTCCGCCACCGGCTCCGTCTACGTGTCGCAGGGGCGCACGAACTTGATGTTCCGCTGGTCGATGATCCAGGGCGTCGCGGTCGTGATCTCCTACTTCGTTGGTTCCATCTGGGGGTTGCCGGGGATCGCCGGGGCCTTCAGCCTGGTCCATCTCCTCCTCTCTCCGATGCTCTTCGGTGTGCCCTTCGGCCTCGTCGGACTGCGCGCGAAGGATGCTGTTCGAGCCTTCCAGCCTGCGATCGTGATCGCAACCGTGATGGGGGTCCTGGCCTTCGGAGTTCAGTTCGGACTCGGCGAGGCAGGGTTCCGACCCCTTGGGCGCGTGGTCGCGGGCGTCGCGACCGGGACCACGGCCTACTTCTTGCTCCTGATCACCGTCCGGCCGCCGGGCTCCAAGGACCTTCTGCGGCTGATCGGGTTGGGCAAGCTCGCCTCCAGGGGCAAGCCAGCGGCGAGTCGCCCGGCGGGTTGATCACCCGATCCGGGGGCGGAATCAGTCCGCCAGGGACAGGTGGACGGCGCTCTGTCCACCCAGGTCTTCCGATTGCAGGTAGCGGTCGATCTTCAGGCCGGACTCTTCGAACATGCGGAAGAAGTACGCGCGCTCGTAGCGAACGAAGTGCAGCGTCCCTTGGGGCACCAAGATGTAGTCGTCGGGATTGACCGTCATGTCGGGGACACCGTCCTCGACGAACGCGGTCAAGAAGATCTTGCCCCCGGGACGCAGCAGGCGGGCGAACTCGCGTGCGTAGGCACGGATGTCGTCCGCGAGCATGTTCGCGAACACCGAGTGCAGGTAGATGATGTCGAACGAGGCAGGCTCGAGAGGGAGCTGGAACCCTTGCGTGAAGTCGATGCCGTTCGGGTTGTAGCGGTCGTGTTTGAGGTCCAGGTGGAGGAACTCGTATTCGGGGTGCTTCCGCTTGATGTGCGCGTTGCACCATCGGATGGCGCCTTTCGAGATGTCGACCCCGTAGTAGCGCTGGATCGGACCGAAGTCCTTGAGGATGCCGATCGGAAGTCGCGCCGGTCCGCAACCGATCTCGAGCACCGAAGAGGTCGAGGAGAGTCCCATCTCGTCCTTCAGGCGCTTGCACTCGGCCTCGGACGAGCGCAGGAACGTGTTGTTGTCCCGGAACGCCGTGCCGCAGAATCGGAGGGACTCAGGGGGGAGGACGACGCCTTCGAAAGCGACGAAGTCACGGTGGAGGGCGCGCTTCACGACGCGCTGAATCCTGCGAACGATGGCCATGATGTTCATTCTGAATCGGATCGGGTGGTCGAGCGCGAAGACATGGCGTCGAATTGGCCAGGTTCTCATGTCGGTTCATGAATCTTTGGCTTCGCGCGGGTCCGATGCGGAACTCCTATGCCACCACAGAGCGGGGGGGCGTCGGCGCTAAGGGTTCTCCCGAATGGCCGGAAGACCGGAGTCTCCCTGGTCGTGCTCGCACCTCCTCCGGGATTACCCGTTCGCCCCCAGCAAACCACACTTCCGCGGGGTCGGCCTGGGAACCCAAGTCACGAACCTCCCGTCCTAGATCGCTTGCTCCTTCACCCCGTCTCATCCCGAGACTCCACCCGCTTCGTCCTGTACCGATCCGGCTCACCTTGGAATTAGGACTTTCCGTCATTCCAGGGCCGGTCACCGCTCGACGAAAACCATGCGGATAAACTCAGGGTGTGGATTCCCGTCCCGCTCCGCTCAGGAATCCCGCACCGCACCCCCCGTCCGCCCCGACTCTTCATGCTCCTCCCCCGTCTTTGGACAGGGCTGATTCCCTTTGGGATCAGCCTCGTCACCCTGTCCGGCACCTCGTTCGGCCAGTGTGACATCGTTCGTTATTGCAACGCCAACCCCACGTCCTTGGGTGTTCCGGCGTTGATCTCGACGAACGGCAATTGCTCGATCTCGGACAACGATCTGACCCTCATCGCGAGTCCGATCCCGAACGGCGAGTTCGGATTCTTCGTGTACAGCACGACGCAGAACGGTGGTGGGAACGGGGTCCCCCTGTTCGACGGATTCTTCTGCATCGGGGGCGGATCACCGTTCGTTCGATTGCCGATCGAGCAGGCCTCGTCGAACCAGCTGCAGCACACCCTCGACCTCACGAATCCGCCGCAGCCCCTGGGGCTGATCACCGCCGGATCGACGTGGAACTTCCAGGCCTTCTTCCGCGACGCGAACTCGGCTGGATTCCAGGCCAACCTTTCGGACGCGGTCGCGATCACGTTCCAGGACGAGTTGATGCCGACCGTCGGCTTCTTGGAGACCGGTTCGATCGCCGCGGAGTCGGATGGAACGGTCCTCGTTCCCGTCGTCCTGTCCAGCGCATCGGGTCTCCCGGTGACCGTTTCGGTCTTCGCCTCGGTCGGCACAGCCACCGACGTCGACGACTACACCTTGGCGACCGGAAGCGTCTTGATCCCTGCCGGTTCGACAGCCGGTGTCGTCCAGATCGACCTCGTCGCCGACACGCTCTTCGAAGCGGACGAGACCATCAACCTGGTGCTGATCACCCCGGGGAACGCGGCGCTCGGTCAGAGCACGCACACGCTGACGATCCAGAACACCTCGGCGGCTCCGGAGGTTCAGTTCACGGTGCCCGCGCTCAACGCCAGCGAGGCCGGTGGAGCATTCCCGGTCGAGGTGAGCCTGAACGCGATGTCGACGCTGGACGTGACGGTGCCCTACACCCTCTCCGGAACTGCGCAACTCGGCGTGGACTACAACGACGGCACCGCGGGATCGATCCTGATCCCCGCCGGTTCGCTCACGGCGACCGTCGACCTGAATCTCTTGCAGGACGTTCTGTACGAAGGCGTCGAGACGATCCAGCTGGATCTCGGAGCCCCGACCGGCGCGACTCTGGGCGGGACGACCACGCACGTCGTGACCGTCAACGACGACGAATTCCCGCCCGTGCTGGACTTCAGCCTGGCGTCCCAGAGCGTCGGCGAGGGAGCCGGCACGGCCATGGTCGAGGTCACTCTCAACGCGGCCGCCGCAGTCGATGTCACGGCCTTCTACGACTTGACTGGCACCGCGACGGATCCCGACGACTACACCGATCCTGGAGCGGGATCGGTCGTGGTCCTGGCCGGTCAGACGACGGCCACCATCGACCTGAGTCTCGTCGGCGATCCCCTGTTCGAGGGTGACGAGACCATCGTGCTCGACCTGACGTCCGCCACCAACGGGACCCTGTCGGGCCAGCTGACCCACACTCTGACGGTTCTGGACGACGACAGCGCCCAGACCGTGGCCTTCGTCTCGGCGAGCCAGGTCGTGGGGGAAGCGAGTGGCGTCGTGGGCATCGGCGTTTCGCTCGCATCCATCAGCGGCGTACCGACGACCGTGCCGTACACCCTGGGTGGAGCGGCCGGTACGCCGAGCGACTACACCGACCTCGATGCGGGTTCGGTCACGATTCCGGCCGGGCAGCTGAGCACGACGATCGATCTCTCGCTCGTCAGCGACGGGTTGTACGAGGGCGACGAAGACATCGTGGTGACCTTGGGCGTGCCGACCGGTGCGACGCTCGGTGGAACGACGGTGCACACCGTGACGATCACGGACGACGATGCGGCGCCCACCGTGGCCTTCAACTCCGCGCTCGTCTCGGTGCCGGAAGCGGGCGGGACGGCGATGGTCGGCGTCACGCTCTCCTTCGCGAGCGGCCTGCCCACGACGATTCCGTACACCGCCGGCGGAACCGCCACCGACGTCGTCGACTACGCCGACCTCGACGCTGGCTCGATCACGATCCCTGCGGGCCAGGTGAGTGGGGCGATCCAGGTCTCGATCGTCTCGGACTCCCTGCACGAGGGCGACGAGAAGGTCGAATTCGTGCTCCTGCCTCCCACGGGCGCGACCCTCGGTGCGACGGTCATGTGCTCCATGGACATCGTCGACGACGATGCCGCACCGACGGTTTCCTTCGCCCTCGCTGCTCAGTCCATCGGTGAAGGAGCCGGTTCGGCCACAGCCAGCGTGACGCTCTCGAGCGTCAGTGGTCTGGCTGCGACGATCCCCTTCACTGTCGGAGGTACGGCCCTCA
>JAJDEX010000619.1 GCA_029259575.1 Planctomycetota bacterium
CGGCGACGACATCGACCTGAACGGCGGGCCCAAGTCGTTCGCGATCAACGGCATTCGCGCGACGGCCCAGGTCGCGAGCCCGATGTTGAGCTTGACGCCGCAGGGGTTCGTGATCGACTTGCTCGGTCGCAACGGCGAGCCGATCGCGGACCGCGCGGTGTCGGTCCGTATGCGGCACGCACTGGTGACCGATGATATCGCCGCCAGTTTGAAGACGGATGCACATGGACGCGTTCACCTGGGTCCCTTGCCCGACGTGACGCACCTGACCGCGCTGAACGTGGGACACGAGACCGGCAGTTGGGACCTCGACCTGCGTCGGCGCACGTATCCGAGGCGGCTGCACGGCCTCGCCGGTTCGACCCTCTGGATCCCGCTCGAACACGATGTCGACAAGCTGACGCCGTCGCTCGCCTCGCTCTTCGAGCTCCGTTCGGGTGAGTACGCGACCGATCGCTTCTCGAACCTGACGTTGAAGGGCGCGTACCTGGGCGTCTCGCGCTTGCCGGCCGGCTCGTACCAGCTGTACTTGAAGGATGCCGAGCGAACGGTCGACATCGAGATCACCGACGGCCGCGCGGTCGCCGGTTGGGGCGTCGGTCGGAACCGCATGCTCGAGCTGCAGCCGACCGCTGGCATGCACCTGGCTTCCATGGGGATGCGCGGCGATGCCCTCGAGGTGCGCGTCGCCAACGCGACCGACGACACGCGTGTTCACGTGACCGTCGATCGGTACATGCCGACGTTCGATGCTGGCTCGAGGCTCGGCGTCGGTGCGGATCCGACCCCGATCCTGGCCGAGATCGTGAACGCGGATTCGAGCTATCAGGCCGGCCGCGAGATCGGCGACGAGTACCGCTACATCTTGGATCGCCGCCTGGTGGACAAGTACCCGGGCAACATGCTGAGCCGTCCTGGGCTCCTGTTGAACCCTTGGGCGATCGAGGAGACGAATTCGATGATCGGGCTCGGTGGTGGAGCCGGTGGGAAGTTCGGCAATCGCCGCGGAGGTGCTACCAGTCGTGGCGGCGCACCCGGAACTGCTGCCCAGGGTGGTGCGACCGTCACGGCGGGCAGCTTCGCCAGTCTCGAGTACCTGCCCGACACGGCCGTCGTCCTGACCAACCTGCGGCCCGACGAGGACGGCCTCGTTCGCATTCCGCGCGCCGCTCTGGGTGGCGGTCACGTCGTGACCGCGGTGGTCGTCGACGGCGCGGACACGGTGACACGGACCGCGGCGTTGGAGGAGACGCCCTACCAGATGCGCGATCGGCGCTTGACCGATGGCCTCGATCCCGATGCGCACCTCAGTCAACAACGCAGCATCGACTTCGTGGAAGCCGGCTCGACGATCACGATCGAGGACATCGGGTTCTCGACCGCCGAATCCTACGACGACCTGGGCTCGGTCTATCGCCTGTACCAGTCGCTCAGCCGCAACGAGCACCTCGACGACTTCGAGCCGCTGATGCGCTGGAACGAGCTCGACGTGGACGCGAAGCTCGCCTTGTACGACGAGCTCGCCAGCCACGAACTGCACGTCTTCCTGCACGAGAAGGACCGCGCGTTCTTCGACGGCATCGTGGCGCCGTATCTGGCGAACAAGGGCCACAAGACGTTCCTGGACCATTGGTTGCTCGAAGCCGATCTGGCCGAGTATCTGGACCCCTGGGCGTTCGAACAATTGAACTTGGTCGAGCGCATTCTGTTGACCCAGCGGGTCGAGGGGCGCGGCGAGAACGGCGCGCGTCACGTGCGTGAGTTGTGGGAGCTGATCCCGCCCGATCACGAGGAGTACTTCCGCGCGTTCTCGTTGGCCATGGCGAACGATGCGTTGGACGCCAAGCCGGGTCTCGCAGGTCGATTGCGCAGCCGGACCGCGGAGTTGAAGGAGAAGAGCAAGGATGGAGGCGACTGGCGCGGTCCCGGGGACTCGGTTCCGCCGCCGGCCGAGTCGGAGAGTGGTTCCGACGACTTCTTCCTGGGGGATGCTCTCGAGGAGATGGAGGAGGATCAAGTGCCGTGGACCGCAGATCTCGAGTTACCGGCACGCAAGGCCTTCGCACAGGACGAGGACCTGCAACGCCGCCAAGGCGCGTCCCGCATGTGGCGCGATGCCGACCCGACCCAGGCCTACGCCGAGCACAACTATTATCACCGTACGATCGAGGCGACGACGCCGGACATGATCAGCGCGAACGGTTTCTGGTCCGATCTGGCCAACGCGCCGGCGAACCAGCCCTTCCGTTCCTCCCACTTCGCGCAGTGCGCGGGCAGTATCGCCGAGATGATGCTGGCGCTCTCGTTCCTGGACCTGCCGTTCGAGGCGGCCGAGCACGAGATCGAGTTCGACGGTGCGCGCATGACCATGAAGACCGCTGGCCCGATGATGCTGCTGCGCGAGGACCTGCAGGTCGCGCGTGCCGCGGAAGGCGAAGCGCTGCTGCTGATCAGCCAGAACTTCTTTCGTCACGATGACCGCTACGTCTTCGAGGGCAACCAACGTCGCGACAAGTTCGTGACCGGCGAGTTCCTGACGGGTGTTGCTTATGGATGCGAGGTCGTGCTGACCAACCCGACCTCGACACCGCGCGAGCTCGAGGTCCTGATGCAGATTCCCGAAGGCGCGATCGCGCTCGAGAGTGGCAGCGTCACGACCGGTCGCACGGTCAGCTTGAACGCCTACGAGACCCAGAACCACGAGTTCGCGTTCTACTTCCCGAAGGCCGGCGACTTCGCACATTACCCGGCGCACGTCGCGCGGGCCGGCCAGACCGTCGGACACGCCGAAGCGGTGCGCTTGAACGTGGTGGATCAGCTGAGCGAGATCGATACGACGTCCTGGGAGTACGTCTCCCAGCTCGGTTCGAACGACGACGTTCTGGCTCACCTGGATGCAGCGAACCTGCAGCGTCTCGACCTGACCAAGATCGCCTGGCGCTTGCGCGACCGGACTTTCTTCAATCAGGTCTTGGGCCGCCTGCGTCCGCGACATCGTTATGACGACACGATCTGGTCGTACGGCGTGCACCACAAGGATCTGTCGTCGACGCGCGAGTACTTGAGCCACGCGGACCACTTCCTGAACCAGTGTGGCGCGGCGTTGGTCTCGCCCTTGGCGACGATCGACCCGATCCAACGCGAGTCGTACCAGCACCTGGACTTCGATCCGATGATCAACGCGCGGGCGCATCCGTTCGGGGATCGCCGCGAGATCCTGGACCAGGACATGGCGCGTCAGTATCTGGGTCTGTTGAACGTCTTGAAGTATCGCCCGTCCCTGACGGACGCGGACTGGCTGGATGTCACCTACTACCTGATGCTGCAGGACCGCGTGTCCGAGGCGCTCCAGGCCTTCGCTCGCGTGGACGCGTCCAAGCTGTCATCGCGAATCCAGCACGACGCGATGCGCGCCTACTTGGCCTTCTACGGTGATGATCCGAGCCAGGCTCGCGACATCGCACTGCAGTACGTGGATCACCCGGTGGCCCGTTGGCGCAATCAGTTCAACGAGATCCTGGCTCAGCTGGACGAGATCGAGGGCCGCGGAGTCGCGGTCGTCGATCCCGAGAACCTGAACCAGAACCAAACCGGTCTGGCGGCGGCCGAGGCGACGTTGGACCTCGAGGTCGCAGCGGGTCAAGTCTCGATCGATTACCAGAACCTCGAGGGCTGTGAAGTTCGCTTCTACGAGATGGACATCGAGTTCCTGTTCTCGACCAGCCCGTTCGTACAGCAGGGTTCGAACGCGTTCGCCTATATCCGTCCGAACCTGACGCAGTACGTGCCGCTCGACGCCGGTCAGCCGAGTCACTCCATGGCGATCCCGGCCCAGTTCGCCAGCTCGAACTTGATGATCGAGGTGCGAGGCGCAGGTGTGACACGTCGCCAAGCACATTACGCGAACGAGCTGAACGTGCAGGCGGTCGAGGCCTTCGGGCATCTCAAGGTGACCCACGCGCAGACGCAAACAGCGTTGCCGAAGGTGTACGTCAAGGTGTTCGCCAAACTGGCCAACGGTACGACGCGATTCCACAAGGACGGTTACACGGATCACCGTGGTCGTTTCGATTACGTCTCCCTGTCCGCCAGGGACTCGGAGGCGATCGAGCGTTTCTCGGTGTTGATTCTCAGCGAGAGCGACGGCGCGGTGATTCGCGAATTGGCACCGCCGCAGAAATAGGTTTCTTACGCGACTTTCAACCGGGTTTACCCCCGGCGTCGCCGTACCGGGTGCGTCCGTTCCAGCCCTCCGGCTAGAATGGGCGCGTTCCATTCCGGGTCCCCATGCACATCACGACATATCTCGCTCCGGCCGTTCTGGCTCTCGCTGTTTCGACGCACGCTCCCACGCGAGACGACGCGGTCGTCTTCGAGGACCTGCACCTCCAAATCACGCCGCTCGAACTCGAGGGTGTGACGCACGAAGTCAGCGAGCGGGATCTCGAGCGTGCTTCGTGGAAGGGCAAGCTGGGCACGACCGAGATTCACATCCAGTTGTTGAAGCAAAGCGGTGCGTTCGGCGAACCGGATGCGGTCATCGAGTACGCGGTCGACAACATGTCTCGCGGCAAGTTCGCCTATGTCATCTCGGAGGACTTCTTCCTTCAGGGTGATTACGGTTTCGCGTCGTTCGCGGCCTGCAGTGCCGGCGAGGTTCGTGAGGAAGGCCGCACCGGTTCGATCGCCAGCCGCTATCTGTTGAGCAGCCTGCTGCCCGATGGTGCCTACATCGTCCAGGTCGATTGCACGCCGCGCGCCGACAAGGACGTTGATGCGGCGGTGCGCAAGTTCTTCGAGGACGGTGTCGTCTACGATGGCGACGAACGCGACGCCGAATGGACTCAGGACCAGGTGCGCGACCGTTGGCTTCAGGACACGCCGGACGATCTGCACGAGGACTTCCTCCTCAAGCTGCGCAAGCCGGGTTGGGTCAAGAAGGCGATCATCCGCACGGATCATTACCTGGTGATGACCAACTCCTCGGGCGGCAAGGCGTTCGCCAAGCAACTCGAGAAGAACTACGACGAGATCCGCAAGATCTATCCGTTCGCCGAGGTCAAGGGCCGCCAGCTGATGCCCGTGTTCCTCTTCCAGAACGCGGACGAGTACTACGGGTTCTACGCGCGCAAGACCGGAATCAGCAAACAGCAGGCGGCACGCTCCAAGGGCCACGCGTTCATGGATTACTACGCGACGTGGTACGAGGAGCCCGGCGACCCCGTGCACATCCACGAACAGGTGCACCAGATCTTCAAGAACCGCCTGAGCCTGTGGGGCGGAGGCTCCTGGTTCCAGGAAGGCGTCGCCGAGTACGTCTCGTCGAGCAAGCCCGACCGCGTCGGCGTCGCGTACCTCGTCAAGAAGGATCGCCACACCAAGATGCGCGACTTCTGCCAACTGCCCAGCCTGCTCTACTCCTCGAACCCGGACGGCAAGACGTCCGGCGGCAGCGAGGCGGGCGACCACTACAAACAAGCCGCCCTGTTCATCGAGTTCCTGCGCGAGGACAAGAAGCGCAAGAAGCAGTTCCCGGACTTCCTGCAACGCATGGGCAAGGTCCCGCGCGGCTACATGAAGGGCATCGCCGACGTCTTCCAGGACGTGTACGGCGAAACGATCGACGAGGTCGACGCCGCGTTCCAGGCCTACGCGAAGAAGCGCTGAGCGCGTGCGGGTCGAGCCCGTGGTGACCGAGGCAAGGGGAGTGGGTACTCTCGGCCGAGGAGATCACCTATGGGATTCAACTTGGCATACATCGCGCTCACCGCTTGCTGTGGGAGCGCCCAGGAATCAGGACCGACGCACTGGGTCGAGGTCTACGATCTACGCAGCCTGACAGCGTCCGCGCTGAAGGTCGGCGGTGGCGTCGACATGCTGCATCCCGGGGGGATCTTGCTCGGGGAGCTGGAGCCCGATCGTCCAGACATCGTCCTGGGAGATCCCGTTTGGACCCTGACCGACCACGAACTGGATCAGCTCGCGCACGACTTCCTGGCTCCCGGTCCGTTCCCTGATGAGGCCAAGATCAAAGTCGTGGCGGGGTTCCTGACTCTGGACGGAAGCGCTGCACAGCACGAGATGACCGAGCGTTGGACCCACACGCTGTACAGCCACCTGCATCGCATGGCAGGTTACGAACTGTACCGCTTGGACCGCATACCGCCCGATTGGTCCGGAGTGCTGAGCGCGGAGCAGGTGCAGGACTGGCTCGACGCTTCGGGCGAGGTTCCCGATCACGAAGTGCGCAACCCACTGGGCGTGCGCGTGCTCCTCGGCGCGCGGGCTTCCAAAGCGCTTCCCTACGACCTCGATGTCGAGGTGGCCCAGTTCGAGGCCGTCTCCGATCCGTCCATCACGCGGGCGATGGACTCCTTCGAGCTTGGTGCCGTTGCGCTCGAGACCTCCGATGGCCGGTTCTTCGTTCGTCAGTGGGGCGTGACCTCGACCCAGGTCGGCGAGCCGCGACATTTCCAGTTCCTTGAGTCCGTGCCGAACTTCCTGATGTTGCCCACGATTCAGGGGACCAAATGGACAAGCTCCGGCGTCATCGAAGACGGCGGTGGCATGGTTGTCGCTCACGAAGAAGGCTCGCGCGGTGTTTCGCTGCTGGTGATTCGCAAGGAGCGCACGCAGGAGCCCGAGCAGGACTCGGAGGGGATACCGATCGGGATCCTCACCGCGCCACCGGTCCAATCCTGGGCGTCGCTCACCAGAGATGTGTCCCCGAGCGGAGGTCAGGTTCCGCTGGAGCAGGAGTGGGACGAACTGGCTTTACCTGCGTACCAGCCGGACGGTCTGGTCTCGGCGCTGGTCGAGGCTACGCGGGCCGTCGGAGCCAAACTCGACTGGAGGCTGGTGCACGCAGCTGCGTTTCCCATCACGGACACTAGCGCTGCGCAGATTGGGAGGGAGTGGATCGCGAGCTGGGAGAAGCGCCTCGCTCGCACGATCTCGATCGAAGTCCGGTACGGCTACGTGGATTCCAAGGACTGGTCCGAGCGACGCCTTGCATCCGCGAACGCGGAGGACTGGTTGGACCTGCTTGGGCGCCGTGTCGTGACGCAGGCGCGCAGCGGAGATTCCGTCTTCGTGCACGGCACGCTCTCGACCTGGTACCTGCAGGACTACGACGTGCAGATTGCCCAGGGCGTGTCCATCTCAGATCCGATCGTTGCGGACTCCGAGACAGGTATGAAGTTCTGGTGCCGCCCGCGACTGGCGCCTGGTGGGAAGATTCAGGCCTGGACGCACTTCGGCGTGGCTGCGGAAGTCGCCCCGATGGAGGTCATCGAAGCACACTTCCCGTATGCACCAGCCGAGAAGGCCATCCCCTTGGTCACCTCGGGCCGCATCGAACTGCCCAACGTCGAGATCGTGAACGAGGTCCAGGAGTCGTCGCTCGAGTCCGGTCGGTGGACTCCCTTGGTCGTCTCCAAGATGGACGGATTGGACCGAGTGCTCGTCGCGGTCCTACGGCTCACGGCGGACCGATGAGATTCTTCACGGTGCTTCACCTGGCTTGTCTATTGGCTTCCAGTGTGTGCGCGAGCGCGCAAGACACGGAGCCGACGCACTGGATCGAGGTCTATGACCTGCGCAGCCTGACTGCCTCTGCGCTGGAGTCCGGCGGTGGCGTGAACATGATCCCATCGGGCAAGTTCGCCATTGGTGGTATGGAGCCCGTGCACCTCGACATCGGCATCGAGGACCCGGCCTGGACGTTGTCCGACTTCGAGTTGGAATCCCTCGCACGTGCCTTCATCGACGTGTGTCCGTTTCCCGAGGAGGCCACAATTCGTGTGTCGGCAGGCTTTCTGACCCTGGACGGGAGCGTAGCACAGCACGAGCGGACCGAGCAGTGGACTCGTGCCTTGTACGATCAACTGCACCGCACGGCGAGCTATGAGCTGTATCGCCTGGAGCGCGTCCCCTCCGACTGGACAAGCGTCGTGACCGCCCAGCAGGTGCAGGCATGGCTTACGTCGTCGGGCACGGTGCCCGACTTCGAGGTTCGCTGTCCGTTGGGCAAGCGAGCGCTCCTCGGCGCGCGGGCGTCCAAAGCCATCCTCAGTGACTACGACACGGAAAAGGCTCAGTACCAGGTCGTCGTCGATCCGTGGATCCTACCGATCATCGACGGGATCGACTTGGGGGCCATCGCTGTCGAGACTTCGGATGGCCGGTTGTTCGTCAGGCAGTGGGGCCTCGCGTCGTACCAGGTGCATGAGCCGCGACGTTTCCACCTCTTGGAGACGGAGCCCCACGTCCTGATGTTGCCGACCGTGGAGGACGTGCAATGGACGAGCTCGGGCATCCTCGAGGACGGCGGTGGCATGGTCATCGCTCACGACGCGATGGCGGGCGGAACACGATTGCTCGTCCTTCGCAAGGATGAGGAACCTGCGAACGACCTGGGCTTCATTCCGGTCGGGGTGCTGACCGCAGCACCTCTCGTATCCTGGCCGTGGCTGACCAGGGACGTGCTTCCAAGTGGTGGGATGAGTCCGCGAGACCCAGGACTGGAGTTCTCCGAACAGGCAGCTTTGCAACAGGTCGACTTGATCTGGGGACTCGGGGATGCAACGCGGGAGGCCGGAGTCGAGATCGCATGGCGCATCGTAAACAACGCCGCATTCCCCATGGCGACCGCGAACTCCCTGGGAGCCGCCCGAGAGTTCGTCGCGGAATGGGAAGAGCGCGTGGCGCGCACGATCTCGATCGAAGTCCGCTACGGGTATGTGGACCCGCAGGACTGGCGAGAACAACGAGCCGAGTCCGCGCGTGCACAGGACTGGCTGCACTTGCTCGATCACAGGATTCTCACCCAGGCGCGCAATGGGGACTCCACCTATGTGCGAGGCATACTCTCAACCTGGTACCTGCACGACTACGACGTGGATGTTGGCAACAGCGGAATCTACCCCGCCGCCCCTTACGTCTCGGACTCCGAGACGGGCATGAAGTTCTGGTGCTGCCCGCAACTCGCACCCGGAGGAACGATTCAGGCTTGGACGCATCTCGGAGTCGCCGCCGAAGTCGCTCCGCTCGAGGTCTACGAGGCGCACTTCCCGTACGCACCTGCGGAGAAGGCCTCACCCTTGTTCCGCTCCGGCCGCATCGAACTCCCGCACGTCGAGATCGTCAACGAGGTCCAGAACGCGATTCACGAATCCGGGGAGTGGTCTCCGCTGGTCGTCTCCAGGATGGACGCCTTGGACCGTGTCCTGGTCGCGGTGGTCCGCATGACCGTGGACTGATTTCGTGTCGCTGCGAATCGACATGAGAATCCCAAGGCCTTCGAGGACAGCGGGCCGCACCTTTGCGAGGATGCCCGCATGTTCGCGCTGACTCCGATGCTTCTGGCTGTTCTGGCCCAATCCGACGACCCCATCTTCGTCGAAGTCACCGGCGAGGCCCTCCCCGGCGTCACCACCACCTGCGGTTCTCCCAACAAGGACTGGATCATGGAGGTGAACGGCGGAGGTCTCGCGCTCGGGGACCTCGACAACGACGGCGACATCGACCTGGTGATCGTCGACGGTTCGACGTTCGAGCGCATCGAAGCCGGCACCATCAGCCTGCCACCGCGCGTCTTCCTGAACGAAGGCGACGGGACGTTCACCAAGGGCGGCAAGGGCTGGACGTTGCCCGCGGGGCGTTGGGGCACAGGCGCAGCGCTCGGCGACGTCGATGGGGACGGGTTCCTGGACCTCGTCGTCACGAACTGGGGCGCGAACAGGCTGTATCTCAACGCCGCGGGTCAGGGCTTCGTCGACGCGACCCACGAATGCGGGCTCGATGGAGACACTTGGAGCACCAGCGCGGCGTTCCTCGACTACGACCACGACGGTCACCTCGACCTGTACGTCACCGGCTACCTCGTCTTCGATCGCAAGGTCACGCCGCCGCGCGGCACCAACGGCTGCCTGTGGAAGGGCCACTCGGTCATGTGCGGGCCCGAGGGACTGCACGCCGAGGGCGACCGTCTCTACAAGGGCGACGGCAACGGCAAGTTCGTCGACGTTACCGAGGCGGCCGGGATCAGCGCTGCCACACCCGGCTTCGGGCTGGGCGTCATGACGCTCGACGCCGATGCGGACGGCGACACCGACCTGTACGTCACGAACGATTCGATGCCGAACTTCCTGTGGGAGAATCAGGGCGACGGCACTTTCAAGGAAGTGGCCTTCCGCCGCGGCGTCGGTCACGACAACCAAGGCCGCGAGCAAGCGGGTATGGGCATCGCCTGCGCCGATTGGAACCACGACGGTCGTCCGGACCTGTTCGTGACGAACTTCTCGGGCGAGTCGAACGTGATGTATCGCTCGTCGCGCGGCAAGAGCTTCCGGGAACGCTCCGGACCGATGGGGCTCGGAGGACCCAGCTTGACGCGCTTGGGCTGGGGCACCGGTTTCGGCGACCTGAATCTCGACGGCCACTTGGACCTGTTCGTGCTGAACGGTCACGTGTATCCGATCGCCGATCATCCGGGCACCGACACGACGTACGCGCAAGCGGATCAGGTGTTCCTCGGCGCGTCGGATCGGTTCCACGAATCGGTGCTGGCCGAGACGCGTCCCCGCGTGTCGCGCGCGGGCGCGCTGGCCGACCTGGATCGCGACGGAGATCTCGACCTCGTCGCACTCTCGGTCGAGGGACCCGTGCACGTCTTCCGCAACGAGACGCCCAAGGGACGCCATTGGATCGCCTTCGCCTTGGAGGGCAGTGGCGCCAACACGTTCGGGCTCGGCGCGCGCGTGGAGTTGGTGTTCGGAGTTCAGCACCGTTGGGCCGAGATGCGCACCAGCGGTGGATTTCAAGCCTCCGTCCCGGCCGAAGTGCACTTCGGTCTCGGTACCGTCGACAAGCTCGATGCGGTCGTCGTTCACTGGCCGGATGGCAAGCAGCAACGCATCGAGGCACCGGCCGTCGATCAGCTCCACCGCATCCCCGAGGACACGACGCGATGATGTTCCTGCTGAACCTGTTGCTCGCGTTCACGCAGCTGCCGACCCTCGAACTTGCCTCGACTGCTGTGCAGGAGGCGCCGCCGACTCCCGAGGTCGACATCCTGGATCGCAATGCAGCCGACCTTCCCCGAGTCGCCGCCGAGACCTGGGCGTCCTGGAAGCCAGGCGAGGAACCGTCGATCCACGTCCTGGGCGCGTTGACGCACGGCAACGAGGCCTACGGCGTGAACAACTACCCGGTGGCCCTCGAGGGCTACTGGGATGTGCTCGAGCTGTCGCCGGGCTACCCGCCCGTCCTGCATCAGATGGGCGTGATCTACTTCCGCCTGCACCGCTACACGGACGCGATCGAGTGCTTCGAGCGCTTCTTGTTGCAGGTGCCGAACTACCTGACGGCGACGCGAGCGCTGGGCCACGCGCTGTACAGCGTCGGCCGCTACGACCACGCGCGCATCCACTACGAGAACATCCTACGCACCGATCCGGCCAGTCACGAGACGCGCCGCGGCCTGGCGCTGACGTACTCGAAGTTGGGCGAGACGGACCTCTCGATCCTCGCCTTCGAGGTGTACCTGGAAGCGGTCCCCACCAACACCGAAGCACGCACGCAGTTCGCCGAGGTCCTCTACGACGCGGAACGCATCGAAGACGCTCTGGCTCAAGCGCGCCAAGCCGCAGCGGAGGATCCGTTCGCGCCACGTCCTTGGTTCATCACGTCGCGCGCGCTCTTCGATCTGGGTCAGGACGAGAATGCGGAGATTGCGCACGCGAAGTTCGTCGCGTTGAACGAGGTGAGCGCGCAGGTTCGCGCCATCGAGAGTCAGCTGCTCGTTCAGCCGCGGCGTTTCGACTTGTTGCTCGCGTTGATCACGCTGCACAAGGACTCGGGCAACGCCGGTGGCGTGCGGGACATCGTGTCTCGATTGACCACGATCGATCCCGGCGAGTTGCGCTGGCCCAAGTACGGTCACCTCGTCCTGCACGAGATGGGGGACGCGTCGGGCGCGTTGGACGCCGCGCGATTCCTCGAGGAGAACTACCCGACCTCCCGAGAAGCGATCGAGCACCTGCTCGAGTTCTACACCGAGATCGAGGACGTGGAATCGGCCCAGCGGATCGGCGCCAAACTCGACGGCAAGCAGCCCGGCGGGACGCCCGAAGAGACGCCCGATAGGGACGAGGCCAGCGACGAACATCCCGGCGGCTGAACGCAGGCCGCGAACCGCTCTAGGCGCTGCCTGGCGACGAGGCCGGAGACTGGCCTGGCTCGCTCCGCAAAGGGAGGCGACCTGCGGTCAGGGGGGGTCCGGAACCGGGTCTGTTTCGAGCTCGAAGGGCCTTCCAGACCACCGTCTGAGGGTCGGTGACGTTTGCGGAGCGAACCAGGCCAGCCCTTCGGGGGCCCTGGGGGCCCATTCTCGGGCCTCATCCCAACTCGACCCCCAGTCCGAGGGATTGTCGTCAGGGGGGGCGCCCGGGGATTCCGATAGGGGGATTGACCATGGAAGCACCCCTCCCGATCGACTTGATGAACCAGGAGTTCGAGGCCTTGAAGCGGGCCACGAACGATCTGAAGCGCCGCATCCAGGAAGCCCAAGAGGGGTCCTACTTCCATCGCGCCGACGATCGAGCCATGGCGATGCGTCGCCGCTTGTTCACCGCGCGCGGTCACATCGAACTCGCGTTGGAGACGTTGCGGGACGTTGAGAGTCAGGACACCGATGTCGCCTCGAAGACCGCCGAAGGCAGCTGGCTCGCGGGCAAGCTGCGTGGTTTGACGGACTCGTTGTTGGGCAAGTCACCCAACACACCAGCCGAGTCGACGATGAGCCAAGGGGCGTTCGAAGGCGACACCGGCGCGGTCTCCATCCCGGACCTCTTGGGGTTCCTTCAGGTGCAAGGCAAGACCGGCATTCTGATCGTGCAGGCCGACGACGAGAACATCACGATCGAGATCGAAGGTGGCCGCCTCGTGCACGCTTTCAGCACCAACACTCCCGACGAGACGAAGTTGGGCGAGATCCTGGTTCGTCAGGGCGCGATCACGCGCGACCGCCTGGCGTCCGTGTTCCAGTGCATGGGACGTTCGCGCAGCCTGCTGGGCGAGGCCCTGATCTCGGGCAACGTCGTGAACGAACTCGCGTTGACGCGAGCGTTGAACGAGCAGGTGCAATCGTTGTTCCATCGCTTGATGGCCCTGCGTCACGCCACGTTCCACTTCAGCCAGGGTCTCGGTCGGCAGAGCGACGGGCGTCGCGGGATGAACTTGACCCAACTGCTGCTGGAGTCCGCTCGTCATATCGACGAGTCCGGGAACCCGGTGCCGGACGCCGCGCTCAACTTCGACGTGATCGGCGAGGATGCGTCGTTCGGCGGCGACGACTCGGAAGCGGCTTGAACTAGGCGCGCGCGTTGCGCGTTCGCTCGCACAGTTCGCGGGCGGCATCGGACCATTCGGCGTACTGGAACGAGAATCCTGCGTCCAGCAGGCGCCCGGGGACGACGCGCCGGCTCTTCAGCACCAGCTCGGTCTCGGTACGCAGCAGGAACGTGCCGATCTCGAGCATCCAGCGCG
>JAJDEX010000620.1 GCA_029259575.1 Planctomycetota bacterium
GTGGATCACCGCCTTGATCGAACTTTCATGCTCGGCGAGGAATTCATCCAGACCGTCCGGATCGATGATATCAAAAAGATTTCGCTTGGCGATATTACGCCACTTGTTGCCGTCGCGAAGACGGTCGACAACGACGAGGGGTCCAAGCCCCTGTTCTTCAAGTGCAGCAATGATGTTCGAGCCGATAAACCCCGCCCCACCGGTGACGATGTACATATAAAACCTCTCTCGATTCTTCATTTCTTATAGGCACTTGCGCCTAAGCAGGCAAGTCGGGCTCTTGCCCGCGCCCGTGCTTGCCGAGACGGCGATGGACGATCATAATATGCGCAATGATTCGCGAAAGGACAGACCATGCAGACGACAAACCGGTTTCTCGATGATATGGCAAAAGTCGCCAACAGCGCAGTGTCGACACTGACCGGCATCAAGGGCGAGATTGAAGCCGTCGTCCGCCAACAGATGGATCGCCTGCTTGCCGATATGGATCTGGTTCCGAGAGATGAATTCGACGCCGTCAAGGCAATGGCTGCCAAAGCGCGCACCGAGCAGGAAAAACTGGAAAAACGGATCGCCAAACTGGAGGCGGCGCTGGCTAAAAAAACACCTTCGAAGGCCTCATCCAAATCGGCTAAGTCCAACGTAAAACCGAAACCCAAAAAAACCGTTCAATAACGAGCAGACGTGCCAATGACTGATCAATGGCCTCTCTCGCATCAACCGAGATTGCAGGCAAGACACGTTACCAGTCCACTTCTGTCGGATGGTCAATAGCCCGGCGCGGAGCACCGCTACGCTGTTCAGTTCGGGACGGGTCGATGACCTCCAACCTGCGCCGGCTGCTTCTTTGACCAACCCAGTCAGGGTCACTGGGTTTGCGGCGATGCAATTCGCTCCATACTGGATCGCCCTGCTTGGCAACGGGCCTGAGATTTCGCCTACACGCCTTGAACCAGTGTGGATCATCCGGTCTGGGTTCATCCATGACGAATCCAATTCCCCCCCTATTCACTTCGGCCTTTGCCCTGCCTAAGCTGAGACGCCCATTATCATCGGATATATCAGTCAACTTCGCGACTGCGACCAGTCCGGGAATATCGATGGTTTTGAATCTCTCGCCCATCATCTGTGTGCCAATATCATTGATAATGATGGCAGCGTTACGAAATCCCGCGGCGTCATCTGGCTCGCGAAAACGCATAAAGAACAGATCTCCTTCGGCATATGCATGACCATCACCAGGCGCAACGTGATGCCCGAATATATTTTCGCAAACTTCGGCCATGCGTTGGCCCAAATGCCCTTCGCGGCCACCTATGGCGTCATAAATGGGAACCAAATCCAGAATGTAGACGAGGTCGCCTGCACTTTTCCATTTTTCAAGAAGCAAGGCTTCCCCCTTCAATGTCTCGCCTCTTTGTTGCTTGATCGCCTGTACTTCAGACTCTATTTCTCGGTCAATGTCCTCTGGGGTTTTCCCCTCCCTGTCGAGAAGAGCCCCTGCGAGTTTTGAAAAGAATGATTTTCCACTCATCATCTCCTCCTGTATATTCGAGCAAGACAGAATTCGCGGTCAAACCAATTTGCCGTCCCCATCAATATCCGGCAGGGAGAACGACGTCACCGGTGCAATGGCGTGCTGGTACATTATCCCGCCGCGAGGTCGACCTATCTCGCCGGCATCATAGATAAACGAAAAAATCTCCTTTGCCCGTTCTGCCGGAACCGAGACCGCAAGTGTATCAACTTCGTCCCAGGCACCGATACTGCCGATTGGTCCAGCACCCCGACCGCGACCTGTCGAGACGTTGGCCGAGTGAATTCCCATCTCTCGGGACAGGCGCTCAACCAACCCCGAGCCACTGCCCTGAGGCAGGATGCAGACAATCAATTTGGACGGACCTGCAACTTTCATGGTGTTTCATCCATTTTCTGTTCAGGTTTTGACGCCAGTTTTTGCAGTACTTCTTCGGGAACATAAGTGGCCGCCTTCTCCAGCGGCGTCAGGTACATAATGCCCATACCCGGTGTATCCAGCTCACCAGCAAGATACATCTGCTCGAACACCCGTTCCTGCTGTTCGCTGGAAACGACGACATGAATCACTTCTTTTTCCACATCGACGGCGACGCCAAGGATCCCAAGGCGTTCCCGTATTCCCATGCCCTTGGCAAAGTTTACCGTCGCTCCCTGCGACCCAGCTGACCGTGCCGCCTGGATAATTTTATCTGCGATGCCCCGTTGCACCACGCAGGTGATCAGGGAGACGTCGGTCAAAACAACAATTTCGCGTTTCCTCATGCTGCCTCCAGTTCCGCTTCTGATTTCACTTCAGCCGCACGTTTGCGGCGAACCCTGGCTTGAACCCAGACACCGGTGCCAAGCACGCTGAGGATGGGGCCGACCGACGCCATAGACAAAATTCCAAATCCCTCAATTGCATTAACTGCGTCACCAAAGCCGAGCCCCATGGCCAACACCAGAGGCACAGTGATTGGTCCCGTCGTCACACCAGCACTGTCCCAAGCAACGTTGACGAACTCCTCAGAAGCCAAATAGGTCATGATCAATGCGGCCAAGTACCCCGGAATCAGGAACCAGCCGATGGGCAAATCGTGGATGATCTTGAACACTCCAACAGCAATGCCAACCCCGACACCAAGTGAAACAGCGTAAAGCAGCATGCGTTTTTTAAACACACCATTAGTCAGGTTTTCGACCGTGATCCCGAGCGCGTTCAGCGCTGGTTCAGCCAGAGTCGCTCCGAACCCCAGTGCAAAGGCAAAAAACAGCGCGATGCCGATTCCCACTTCATAGAGATAAAGGGGCGAATCT
>JAJDEX010000063.1 GCA_029259575.1 Planctomycetota bacterium
CGGAGTGGGACGGTTGCGAGGTGGGACAGTGCAAGCTGCGCAGCGCCCGCACGATCCATCTTCGACGCTGGGTTCACGCGCTTGGGGCAGCATCTTCGGGCATGGGGCTCGGGTAGACTTGGATCCGCGAAACCCGCGTGAACGGCCGTGTCTCCCCAGCCTCCGATCCTCCTCCGACGAGATCGCTCCACGGAGCGCTCCAGACGTGCCCCGCTCGACGGCGTGGTCCGTCTCGCGTTGGGCTGTGCGGCCGTCGTTCTGGCGGCCTGTTCGTCGGCCGACGACCCTGCGGCCGAGGGCCAGGGATGGGTTCGAAGACCGCAACCCCGGTTCGTGCAGCCCAGCGCGAGCCAGCCGTCGATCGAACACGTCCGGACCCTCGAGCTGCCCGAGGACCCGGCGACCTGGGACGCGGATCACGAGGGCATTGGCTCCGAACTCATCGATGGCCAGCGGGCCCTGACGTTCACGGGCGAGGGCCAGTGGTCGGTGCGCGTGCCTGGCGACTTCGAGGTGCAGACGTTCAACCGCGTCGTGGTCCGCGGCACGTTCCCTGGCGTACACGTCATGCAGCTCGCCTTCGGACCGGGTGAAGGACACGACTTGGGCTGCAAGGCTCTGTTCACGCCGAAGTCGCCCGACGACCACACGTTCGTCTTCGACCTGCACGGCGTGGCGGCGCAACGCGAGGCCTTCGACGGCATGTGGATCCGCGTCGCCAGCCAACAGTCCACCGTCGAGATCCACGAGGTCATCCTGCTCCACACGCCGCCCCAGTTGCGGCTCGCCGACCCGAGCGGTCCGCCGGCCTCGGTGAACGTCGGGACAGAGTCGCGCTTGGGTTGGTGCTTGGCCCACGGCGCATCGCTCCAGATCCAGCTCGACGTGAAGGGTGATGACGAACGACTGGCCTTCGCGATCGGACAGGAGGAGCGCTTCCGCTTGACGGGGCGCGACGCCCGGGTCCGCATCTCGCTGCACAACGAGAACGGTGACCAGGAACGACGCGAAGTGTCCCTGACCGATGGCGCCACGGACGACCTGACCTGGCACGAGGTCTCGATCGACCTCGAACCCTTCGCGGGGGACCAGGTCACCGCGCAGTTCGAACTGCACGTGAACGGTGAGCGACCCGCCGCGGTCGCCCTGGCCGACCTGCGTCACACGCGCCGCGGCCATGCGCCGAAGACCGTCGTCCTGATCACGTCCGACACGCACCGCGGCGACCACATCGGGCACGCCGACATGGGCGTCACCATCGACACGCCGGCGATCGACGCGCTCGCGCGACGGGGCACGTCGTTCGTCCGCGGCTGGACCAGCACGAACATCACGTCCCCGTCCCACGCCGCTCTGTTCACAGGCGTGCACCCGCGCGACTCCAAACTGCTCAGCAACGGCGCTCGCCTGGCCGACGAAGCCGAGACGCTGGGCGAGCTGTACCGCGCCGCCGGCTACCGCACGGTGGCCGCGTTGAGCGTCCGGCACCTGGGACCCCGCGCCACCGCCGTCGCGCAGGGCTTCGACCAGGTGTACGCGCCCAGCGCCAAGCCCGGCCCCGCCAGCGTCGCCGTCGAGCATGCGCTGGACTGGATCGACGAAGCCGACGGGCAACCGCTCTTCGTCTGGCTGCACGTGTTCGACGCGCACATTCCGTACGACCCCCCCGCCGACATCGCGGCTCGCTACTGGCCCAAGGGCCAGGACCCGTTCGACCCCACCCTGCCCCAGGTCGACGCGCAGCCCGGTACGATGCCCAAGGAACTCGCCCTGGTCCGCGACCTCGATTGGCCGCGCGCGCAGTACAAGGCCGAGGTCAGCTACCTCGATTCCCAACTGGCCCGCGTCCTCGACCTGCCGCGCGTGCAGCAAGGCCTCGTCGCGTTCACCTCGGACCACGGCGAGATCTTCGAGAAGGACGGCACGTTCTTCAACCACGGCGCGCTCTTCCCCGACACGCTGCACGTACCGCTCGTGATCGCAGGTGGTGAGATCCCCGTCGGTCGGCGCGTCGAAGCGCGCGTCAACCAGATCGACCTGGGGCGCACGCTGCTCGACATGAGCGGTCTGGTGTCCGCACGCTTCCCCGGTCAGAACCTGCTGTTCGTCCTGGACGACGAAGCGGCGGCGGCCGAGCGGCCCCTGTTCGCGATGTGCGCCCACGGCGCCGCGGCCTCCGTCACGCAGGGCACGTACCACATGGTCCTGAACTTGAAGGACCACCACGAACCCCTGCGGCGCAAGCGCGCAGCGCTCGAGCTGGAGCTCTACGACCTCGCTACGGACCCGGACTGCCTCACCAACGTGTGGGAGCGAGACCTGGACCGGACGCGGGGGTTGCTCGAGAGCCTCATCGAGTGGCTGAACACCAAGGACTCGGACCCGTTGTTCGAACGCCGCCAGCGCTCCCGCGAGGAGAACGATCAGCTGATCGCCCTGGGCTATGCCGGCGACGACGCTCCGATACCTACGCACGGATGGTTGCCCGCAGGCACCCGACCGGAGACCATCCTGGAGCGCCAATGAGCCCACGGGCTCAGCCTCTCACCTCAACATGACCACGACCTCCCTCCCTCGACGACCCCGCGCGCGACGCTTCCTCCCCGCGGGTGCGGTCCTTCTGGCCGCCGTCGTCACCACGCTGGCCATCCTCCCCTGCTGCAGCGAAGGCGGTGATCCGGACCGTCCCACCAGCGAGGGTTCCGGCCAGATCGTGCGCCTCGAGCTGAAGCCCTCGGTTCCGGGCCCGAAGCCCGAGAGCCGCATCACCTGGAGTGCCGAGGCCAGCGAGGACACGGAGGTCTGGCAGACCGAGGTCGGCGAGGATGGGGAGACCTTCTTCCTGCACATCCCGCCGAACGAAGCCAGCCAGGGAAAGAAGGAACTCTACGTCCCGGCCATCTGGGCCAAGAGCAATCCGAACGGCGCGCCCTGGTCGCGCCACGTCGCCGCCAAGACGGAACTGGATCCGCATGCCTTCAACACGATCCAGGTCGACCTGGACCTGTTCGGCGTGCGCTCCGAACGCGTCCGCCTCGCCTTCCTGTTCGAAGGGAAGGTCCGTCACCGGACGAAAGCCGTCGAGGTCTCCTCGAAGCCGATCGGCCCGCGCCCGATCCTGTTC
>JAJDEX010000621.1 GCA_029259575.1 Planctomycetota bacterium
CCCCCCGCCGGCGGGGGGGGGCCGGCCCCCCCCCCGGCGGCGCTCCCCCCCCCCCCCCCCCCCCCCCCTACACGGTACTCCCGATGGACTCATCGTGACCGGCGCATGCCGAGCATGCGCTCGAGCATGTGACCGAAGCCATGACGCGAACGGGTCTCGGCGGCTCGACGCATCAACTCACGCGCAAGTTCATGACGCGCCGCTCGATCGGGCTCCAGGGCGACCAGGAATCGGGCACGGTCCGTCCTGCTCACAGCAGCGCCGCGACGGGCTTCGCGCAGGTCGATCCAGCGTGCGAAACGGGCCAGACTCGCAAGGCGGTGGTCAGCACCGAACGCGGGCGGGAACGAACCGCGGTCCAGATCGATGACCTGGATCTCGGCCGCGTCGCCTGCGAGAAAAGCGCCCTCGTCCACCAACAGGTTCGCCGGCTGCAGGTCGGCGTGATCGAATCCCGCAGCGTGGAGTCGGGTGATGGTCTGCGCGGACGCTCGGATCAGGCGGCGCCAGGCTGCGTCGGTCCAATCCCCTCGATCCGCACCAGGACGGCGCCGATCCAGGATGCGCGCGAGGTCCTGGACGCCGGGCATGCGCTCGGTCACGACCTCGAGCTGCCAGCCGGGGCCCGTGTGCCGTTGCGCGCGCGCCGCGACAACGATCGCGGTCGGGACACCGGCGTCATGCAGTCGATGGGATGCGGCGAGCTCGTGGAACGGGCGCGTCGGGTCCTGGAACCTCTCGCCGGTGGCGAAGCGCAACAAGCCACCGTGCTGGAAGCGACGCACGAGGAAGCGACGTTCGCCCGACCGGAACTCCTGCAAGGGCCGCCGACCTGCGACGTCCGCGGTGGTTCGCTCGCCGTCCGACTCGGGCCCGTAGCCGACGCCCTCGAGCACGGTCCGCACGTCCGGCATCATCGCCAGGACCGCCCGCGGCGTCGCGGCGACGAAGGTCCCCGCAGGCAGGTCGGGGAGTTCGAAGGGCGCCGTCATGGTATTCGGTGACCGCGGTCCGGTTCACCGCCGATGTGCATCAGGATCGAGGACGCGCGCGAGCGTCGCCCAGGATCGAGAGCGCCTGCTCGCCGGTCGTTCGTACGACGCAGCGAGCAGGCGCGAGATCGTCAATTGCGATCAGAGGCCGGCACCGAAGCTGTCCTCTTCGGCAGCGGCGGGTTCGGCCTTGGGCTTCGGCTCGGGCTGGCGCGCGGGCTTCTCGGGAGCGGGCTCGCGCTCGGTCCTCGGCTCCGGCTTGGGAGCACGTTGCTTGGGCTCGTCCACGAGTCCCAGGCCGAACCCGCCGTCCGAGTCCTGGTCCGACTTGGGCTTCGAGGGCTTGCGCGGTGCAGGCTCGATGGAGACCGTTTCTTCCCTGTGATCGTCTCGTCGCGGGCGTTCGTCGCGTTGCGGACGGTCGTCACGAGCCGGACGTTCATCGCGGGCCGGGCGCTCGTCTCGTGCCGGACGTTCATCACGTTGGGGACGTTCGTCGCGCTGCGGGCGTTCGTCACGGTGCGGGCGCTCGTCGCGAGCCGGGCGTTCGTCGCGGGCGGGACGTTCGTCACGCTCCTCACGGCGCGGGCGGTCATCACGATCGCGTCCACGACCTCGGCCGCCATCACGGCCTCGGCCGCCTTCACGACCACGACCACCGTCGCGACCCCGTCCACCATCACGGCCCCCATCGCGACCGCGACCACCGCGGCGTTCGCGGATGATGCCGTCGTCCTGGATCTCGCCGACCTCGAGGAACTCCGCGGGGACCTCCTCGGACAGGTAGAGCGACTTGCGATCGTAGAAGTCGATGCCTTCCTCCCAAGCGTCGCCGGCGTGAACCTTCACGACGGCGTACTCGGGGGCGACACGGCGGCCGGACTCACGGGCCTCTTTCTCGGTGAGCGCGAGGTGCAGGTACGTGCGACGACCGGCCTTCAGCCCGTCCTCCTCCGCACGCTCGGCATCGCGACTGCCGACGCCGACATACAGGAAGTCGGGCGGCTCGTCGGGCTCGCCGAGATCGATCTTGATCGAGTGTCCGTACAGGGCGCGGATCTTGCCCTTGACCATCTCGTAGCGCGGACGGTCGCCGGCCTCGATGGCCTCGGCGACATCGTCCTCTTCGATCGGCTCCGCGAGGCGTTCGTTGAGCGCGCAGACGACGTCGCCGATGTCGGCGAAGCCCTTGCGGTCGAGCTCGAGGTCGAATTCCTCGGGCTGGTGGCGGAGCATGTACGCGAGGGAGCGCGTGATGCGTTCGGTGAGATCGTCGTGGCCGTGCATGATTTGGTTCAGGGGAAAAGCGAGCGCGGCATTCTAGCTCCCGCGCGGCGGTCTGCCAGATGTAGTGCCCGGGACTGTCAGGGGCGGGACTGTCGGAGATGGGACGGTCAGGGGACGGCCCCAGCGGTCGCAGGCCCCTCCTCCCCCTCGCTGCGCGCGATGACGGCCGCGCCGCAGGAGTCGGACCAGACGTTGACCACAGTGCGCAGCATGTCCAGCGGGCGATCGACGGCCAGCAGCAGCGCCGCGCCCTCCACAGGCAGCCCGAGCGCCGTCAGGATCGTCAGCATCATCACCAGGCCCGCGGACGGGATGCCCGCGGCTCCGATGCTGGCCAAGAGGGCCAGGATGACGACGAAACCCTGCTGCCAGAGCGTCAGCGGGTCCCCTCCGGCCGAGGCGTAGTACTGGGCCAGGAAGATGACGCCGATGCACTCGTAGAGCGCCGTGCCGTCCATGTTGACGGTCGCGCCCAGGGGCAGGGTGAACGAGGTGACCTTGTTGCTGACCTTGCCGCGGTGCTCGACGGATTCCATCGTCGCCGGCAGGGTCATGGCCGACGAGCTGGTGCTGAACGCGGTCATCAAGGCCGGCGACATGGCGCGCGCCCAGCCGATCGGCGAGATGCGCCCGACGAACTTGAGCACCATGGGCAACGTCACGCAGGCGTGAATGACCAGGGCCAGCGTGACCGTGATCATGTACATGGCCAGCGCCTTGAACGGCTCGATGCCGGTGCTGGCGGTGACTTTGACCATCAACGCGAAGACGCCATAGGGCAACAGCGACAGCACGCCCTTGGCCATCGACATCATGACCTCGAGCAGGCTCTCGAAGAGCTCGCGCACGCGCGTGCTGTGCGGCTCGCTGGTGCGCGTGATGAAGAAGCCCAGCGTGATCGCGAAGAAGATGATCGACAGCATCGCGCCGTTGTCGGTCATCGCCTCGATCACGTTCGAGGGGACCATGCGTTTGATGACCTCGATGAACTCGGTGAAGCCTCCGGCGCCCGCGCCTTCGGTGGCTTGGTACGCCAAGCCGAGTTCGGCACCGGTTCCGGGTTGGATGATCGTGACCAGGATCTGACCGACCAGGATCGCGAGCAGGCTGGTGCCGATGTAGTACGCGAAGGTCTTTCCGCCGAGGCGGCGCAGGTCCTTCATCGTGCCGACGCCGGCGACGCCCGCGACGATCGAGGCCATCACGAGCGGCACGATCAGCATCTTCAGCAGCGCGATGAAGATGTCTGCGGCGAAGGCGAACGGGTAGATCCAACGTGCGCGGGAGGAGCCGGGGTCCATGGCCGCGGCGACGGGGCGTGGGCCTTCTTCCTTGGCGTCCCATTCCGTCACGGCGCGGGTGTCGCTCGCGTCGCGTGCGGGGAAGAACCAGAGCACCTCCCCGTTCTCGATCCGGTCGAGCACGGCGTCGACGTCGGCGGCGGAGGTCAGCGGGAAGCGGTCCTCCATCGGGTGCGGCTTCGCGGCGCGGTTGCGGATCGCCAGGCGGTAGGTGCCGCCGACCTTCAGCTTGCCCTTCGCGGCCGGGCTCCCCCCTTCGAGGGAGGCGACCTGGACCCCACCGGGTGCGGCCTCGAACGAGGCACCGATCCAGGCGGAGGTGTCGCGGGTCTGCAACCAGATGCCGAGCACGGCACCCAAGGCCATCCCGATCAGGACCTTCCAGTGCAGGGCGATGCCCTTGCCGTCGTGCGTCTCGCTGTCGCTCATGCGAGCAGGGTAGCGGTTGGGCCTAGGGGACGGGGTCGGATCCGGGCCTGGTGGGCGCTGGGCAAGCGGGAGGCTCGCTCTCAAGCCTCACACCGCTACGACTCGACCACCCACCGATGAGATTCACCGATCACGCGGCCTTGGGCGGCGCCGCGAATGGACGGCTCCGCTCGAAGGCGAGACCGTAGTTAGGCCGCGCTGTCCTCGGCCCCATCGTCCCGTACCGGAGGGAATGTGGATCCGGCACGGGGGTCGCCGAGCAGGCGCCCCGTACCGGATCGCACAAGACTTCCCCCAGGTCGGTCCTCCCGGACCGAACCAGGAACACCATTCGTCGGCCGACCCGAATCGGTGGACCCGCAGGTCCACAGGTTCGAGGTCAGCAGACGATCGAAGAACTCCGCCGGGCCCGACAGCTCGATCCGTAACGTCTCCCCCGTTTGCGGATCGTTCCAGACCAACACGACCGGACGGTCATTCGCCTCCAAAGAAGAGCCGATGGCTCCCCAGGCGGCGGACGGGTCGTTCGGAGTGTGGTGGTGCATGGCGAGCAGGTGGGTTCTTCTGGTGCAGTGGGACGTGCCCCCCCCGGGGCCGTCCCGCTCTCAACCCCTGAGTCGCATGAACGCCCGATCCATTTCACGGTTTCCGCAGACTTTGCGGCGCCGTGTCAGGAGGGTGTTCGCGATGGGGTCCTCGGCTGCAATAGGTACGCCTCCGGGCGTTCGATCGATGGTGAAGGCCATGCAAAACGAACGTCAGCGCGACTGCCGTATCGGGGACATGCGCGTGACGGGTACGAAACACGAGGTCGCGCACGAGGGTTTCCCCGCAATACGGTGCCAGTCACTGTTCAGCAGCAGGCTGGGCGGTTGGGGGCGGAAAACCGCCGCCCCCCGGGGGCGGCGGGGGTGCGGGCCGGAACGCCCAGCCTGCTGCGGAACAGTGCCAGGCCCCGGAGTGCGCCGCAGTACCGGGGGGACGTGG
>JAJDEX010000622.1 GCA_029259575.1 Planctomycetota bacterium
CCTTCAGTCCAACCGCGTTCGTGTCGATGACAGCCTGAATCTCTCCGTTGAGAGATCTCTGCCTCAGACCTCCCCCGAACACACACGCGACCATGGCCTGGATCGATTCTCTCTTCAAGCGGATGTGCGAGCTCGACGCATCGGACCTGCATCTCTCCTCCAACCGCCAGCCGATGCTGCGCCTGCACGGGGACATGGTGCCCATCGAGGGCGCGCCGATCCTGGAGCCGAAGCAGATGCGGCAGATCCTGATGGAGATCTGCCCGGAGAAGAACCAGGCCCAGTTCACGAAGGAGAGCGACACCGACTTCGCATACCAGCTTCCGGGCATGGGGCGCTTCCGGTGCAACTACTTCGAGGACAACACCGGACCAGGCGCGGTCTTCCGGGTGATCCCCGAGGACATCCTGACCGTCGAACAACTGGGTCTGTCCCAGGCGATCCTGGACATGTGCTACCTGTCGAAAGGTCTCGTGCTGGTCACGGGACCGACGGGTTCGGGCAAGTCGACCACGCTCGCGGCGATGATCGACCACATCAACAAGTCGCGCTCGGACCACATCATCACGATCGAGGACCCGATCGAGTTCGTGCACAAGGACCACAAGTGCCTGCTGAACCAGCGTGAGGTCGGCGAGCACACCGAGTCGTTCAAGCGCGCACTGCGCGCGGCGTTGCGCGAGGACCCCGACATCGTCCTCGTCGGCGAGATGCGTGACCTCGAGACGATCGAGATCGCCATCGAGACCGCCGAGACCGGCCACTTGGTCTTCGGCACGCTGCACACCTCGACCGCGGCGTCCACCGTCGACCGGATCATCGACCAGTTCCCCGCGGATCGCCAATCGCAGATTCGCACCATGCTCTCCTCGTCGCTCAAGGGCGTCGTCGCGCAGACCTTGTGCAAGAAGATCGGTGGCGGACGCGTGGCAGCCCTCGAGATCCTCGTCGTGAACAGCGGTATCTCGAACCAGATCCGTGAGGGCAAGACCCACCAGATCCCGTCGCAGATGCAGATGGGAGCCAAACTGGGCATGCGACTCCTGAACGACTCCCTCGCGGAGCTCGTCAAGGACGGCAAGGTCGAGCCGGAGCAGGCGTACCTCAAGGCCATCGACAAGGAAGGCATGAAGACCATGTTGACCGGGATGGGTAAGAGCCTGGACATGAGCAAGCTGAGTGAAGGGAGTCTGCCCTCGGCGCCGATGGCGTCGCCGATGCCCGACAAGAACCCCGCACCGGCGGCACCTCCGATGGCGGCACAGCCGGCGCCGAGCAGTTCCCTCGGCATGGCCGAGGAACCGAGTGCTCCTTTGCCCTCCGAAGCTCCGCAAGAGCCTGCGCCGGAACCCGAGGCGCAAGCCGAATCAGGCGGCGACGATCCGTTCGAGCGCTTCAAGCAACAGCGCGGCTTCTAGTCCTCGCAAGAGCGCCAAGTACGAAGCGAGGGGAGGCTGCGTGAGCAGCCTCCCCTCGCTTCGTTCGTGAGTCCGCGTGGCGTTGCGTCGACGCCGTTCGCGTGCCGCTAGCTCCGTGCGCTCTCGCGTCCGATCAGCGCGGCGAGCGCCTGCAGGAACGAGGGGCGTTCGATCGGATGCTGCAGCGTGCGATCGGCGCCGAGCAGGACCCACTTGGCCAGTTGCTGGATCTGCGTCGACCACGTGCAGACGAGGAGCGGCAAGGTCGCCGTTCGCTCGTCCTGCTTCAGCATGCGGATCATCCGTTCCGCCTGGGTCAGGCTGTTCTCGACGTTGAGCACGACCACATCGATCGACGTCGACATGTCCTCCAGCGCGTCCTCGACCGTACGCACGACCTGCGTCGGGTATCCGGCTTCGGTGGACCACATGAGGGCCTCCCGACGGAGCACGGGGTTGGGGTCGATCATCAAGAGGTGAGTCATCTGCGCGTGGCGTGGAGTGCGCCTGGAGAAGCGGGTCGGGCTGGAGGCCGAGGCGGTGACCTGGCGGCGGCGGCCACCTGTCTTGGAGGGGGCCGGGCCCAGCTCTGCTGATCCCATCGACCTTTGCGAGGGGCTCGCTCGACACGGACCTCCGATTGTTGGAATCAGGGATCCTGTACGTAGCCTCCACGGAGCCCCAGTGGCGCTCCGCGCTAGACTGCGCGGACCCAACCTCTCTTCGGACTTCGTCATGCCCCCACATCTCGCGCCCATTCTCCTTCTCGCCGTGCTTCCCGTTCAGCAGGAGGGTGGCGCACCTGAACCTGCTCCGGCGGGGGCCAAGCTCCTGACCCTGGCCGACTTCGCCCCGGACGCCGAGCACATCAGCTTCCGCGACCAGGTCGCCTCATGGAGTTGGGCCTGGGACGGCAAGCACCTGGTCCTTGGGCGAGGTGAGGATGCGCGGTGGCTCGACCCGAGCACCTTGGTCGAGGTGCCCCCGCAGGAGGAGCCGGAACGCGCAACCCGTGAGCCCGAGGGCGACTCGAAGTTCGACGCGGGCGAACTCGAGCAGGGCCGCGTCGAGCTGGACGAGCGTTCTCCGGACGGAGCGTACGTCGCCTACGTCACGGGCAACGACCTGCGCCTGCACGACATCGCCGGCGAAACGACCCGCTCGGTGACGACCAACGGTTCCGAGGAGCGCTTCAACGGCAAGCTCGATTGGGTCTACCAGGAGGAGCTCTACGGTCGCGGCAACTTCAAGGGCTTCTGGTGGTCGCCCTCCTCCAAGCACGTCGCGTTCCTCAGCCTGGACGAGGAACCGGTCCTGCCGTTCACGTTGGTCGATCACGTCGAGAAGGGCCACTTCCGGGTGCGCCCCGAGGTCACCAACTATCCGAAGGTCGGTGATCCGAACCCGATCCCGACCATCGGCATCGTTCCCGTCGATGGGGGCGAGGTCGTGTGGATGGACCTGGGGCGTTACGTCGACAAGGAGATCCTCGTCACGCGCATTTCCTGGGATCCGACGGGCGAGCGCTGCTTCGTCACGATTCAGGATCGCATCCAGAAATGGGCGGACCTGCTCGAGGTGAACCCGAAGTCGGGTGACGCGCGCGTCCTGATCGAGGAACGCTCCGACACCTGGACCGATCGCCCCAGCGCACCGCGTTGGTTGCGCGACGGGACCTTCCTGTGGATGTCCACGCGCACGGGCTACGCGCACCTGTATCGCTATCACGCGGACGGTGAGTTGATCGGCCCCTTGACCCAGGGACCCTGGGAGGTGCGCCGCATTCGCGAGATCGACGAGGACGCGGGCACGCTGCTCTTCAGCGCGTCCGAGGGCGGCGCGATCGATACGCACTGGTATCGCACGAACCTGGACGGCACCGGTTTCCGGCGGCTGACCCAGGATCGCGGCTCTCACACGATCACGTTCAACGACGAGGGGAGCTACTTCCTCGACCGCGTGTCGTCGCTGGAGAAGCCGACCGAGATCCGACTCTGTCGCGGCGAGGACGGTGCTCTGTTGCGCGTTCTCGGCAGCGCGACGATCCCGGCCGCCGAGACCTATCGCATGTCCCGTTGGGAACTGCACGAGGTCGCCGCACGCGATGGACTGCTGCTGGACGTGGCGATCCTGAAACCGACCCCCTTCGATCCGTCCGCGAACTACCCCGTCTGGATCGAGACCTACTCGGGACCCGACGCACCGACCGTGCGCAACCGTTGGGACAGCAGCGCCTGGTCGCAGTTCCTGGCGCAGCAAGGCGTGATCCAGATGCGGTGCAACGTGCGCACCGCCAGCGGCAAGGGCCACAAGATCATCTCCGCGTGCTACGGCCGCTTCGGCGAGCAGGAGCTGGCCGACATGGAGGACGTCGTCGACTGGCTGTGCGCCAACCCCTGGGCCGATGGCGCGCGCGTCGGGATCACCGGTTACAGCTACGGCGGATTCATGGCGGCGACGTGCTTGCTGCGCTCCAAGAAGTTCCGCCTCGGCATCGCGGGAGGTGGCGTCTACGACTGGCGTCTCTACGACACGATCTACACCGAACGCTACATGGGTACGCCGACCACGAATCCTCGCGGGTACGAGCAGACGTCCTGTCTGAATCACGCCGCCGGGCTCGAGGGCTTCCTGCACCTGCACGCCGGATTGATGGACGACAACGTGCACGCCCAGAACCTGCACCACATGGCCGATGCCTTGATGCGGGCGGGCAAGACCAATTGGAGCATGATGACGTACGCCAACACGCGGCATGGGATCCGCGACCCGTTGCTGGCCTGGCACGCGCGGCGGACGGAGTGGGATCTGATCCAGAAGCATCTGACCCCGCCGGGACCGCTGGGCAAGGGAGCGGGGGACGCGGCGGCCGCGGACTTCGACGCCGCCGTGGGCGCGCGCGGCGACGATTGAACGATCGCAGCGAGGGCTGCTCGCCACGATCTCTCGCCCGCCAGCGACGAGGGACCGTTGGAACGACGGAAACCTTGGCCGGTCACCCGGCTTCGCGAGCGCGTTGCACGCGCTCGAGGACCTCGTATGCACCGGAGTCCTGGCGGACCTCGGTCAGATCGCGTCGCGCCGCGGCCCATGCCGCATCGAGGTGACCCAACCGAAGCTCGGCCTCAGCGAGGTCGCGCAGGTGGCCCAGCTCTCCGGCCGCCACCTCGGCGCGGATCGGCACGGCAGCCTTCTCGAAGCAGGCCTGGGCCTCGTCCGACGCGTTCATCCGATCCAGGACGTCCCCCAGGGCGATCCAGGTCCGGGGACCGGGATGGTGCTCGGCGAGTCCCTTCAGGAGCTGGTGCGCGAGCGCCAGGTTCCCGCGCTCGATCTCGACGCGCGCGAGACCCATGACGGCCTGATGGCCGCCCGGATCGAGCTTCCCCGCCCGGACGAACTGTCCGTGAGCCGCGTCCAGCCGGCCTTCCTCGAGGTCGAGATCCCCGAGCAGCGTGTGGCACCAGGCGATGTCGACGGGGGACTCCTCCAGCAGCTCGGCTGCCTGGATCGCCTCTTCGAACGCCACTCGAGCTTCGGCATGCCGGCCCAGCTCCTGGTGCACCAAGGCCATCCGCGCCAGCGATTGCATGGTGATGCCCATCTGGTCGAGGCGACGGTACGCGAACTCGGCTTCGACCACGTGCCCAAGGGCGAAGTGTACGTCGCCCAACAAGGCCCACGCCGAAGAGTCCTGGGGAGAGATGCGTGCCGCCTGGCGAGCCGACTCCAGGGCGTCCTGGAACTCGTGCTGTCCGAGCTGGGCGTAGCCCAGGCCGACGTGACTGGCCGCCCGGTCGGGGGAGAGGTCGCACCACTTGCGAAAGGCGATCTCCGCGGACTGGTAGACGTCGTGGGTCCCGGCTCGCCGAGCCAGTCCGAGTCGGGCCTGGGCGATGCGGGACACGATGCCCACGTCGTCCGGGCGTTCGGAGGCCAGGCGCTCGAGATAGATGAGTCGCGCCTGGCTCTCCTCGGTCGCCGAACCGTGGATGGGACCGTGGTCGCCGTCATGGGCGTGTGCCTGCAAGATGAGCGGTATCGCGGCGATCAGGGCGCATGTGATGCGGCGGGTCGTTTCGTGTCGGAGTCGGAGCATCGGTGTCCTCGTGGGTTCCAGGTTGGTGATCTTGGGGAAGCGGATTCAGGGAGCCTGGATCGGCGGAGCCAGGAACGGGAACGCCGAGAGGAACGGAGCGTCGTTCATGTCGACCTGGTCCGGTACCACGGTTTGGTTGAAGGCGAAGAAGAGGATCGTGTCGATCACGTCATCGGCGAGCAGGCGTCCGTTGGGGAAGCCCATCGGCTGGTTCAGGTCGATCTTCAACGTATCGGGAACGGCCACCGAGGCCAGGATGCCGATGTTGGTCGAGTCGGTCCCGAGCGACTGCAGCGTGCCCACGATCGACCCGGCGAATGCCGCTCCATCGTCCTTGGGCTCACCGATGTTGTAGAGGTCCTTCATCCCGGACGGAATGAACGCCGTGCCGACGCCAGGCACGCCCACACGATCCAACTGCTCGAACACACCGAGTTCGCGCTGCAACTTGCCTGTGCTAGCGCGTCGAACCGTGACTTTGCGACGTGAAGTGTCGGCCCAGATCTGGAGCGGCTCGGTTCCGGTGGAGACCATGCTCAACGGGACCTCGAGAACGATGGCGGACACGTTGAATCCTGCGAAGCTGTCCGTGCCGCTGAAGGTGCCGGTTCCCGACAGAAAACGTGAGAATCCGACCGCGTCGAAGAAGAACGGATCGTCACGAGGACCTGCGAACGCGCGCACGCCGTTCGGGCCATTGACGATGATGGCCGGGTTCGCGGCCGTCTCCATGGTCGGCGAGGTGACGTCACCGAGGAACGTACTTCCGTCCGGAAGCTCGACCTGGAACTTCGGGACACCGTTGAGAAGCCGTGAATGGAAGATGATCTCGGACTCGGCGATCGCATCCCCGGTCGTATCGATGTTGAATCGGTATCGGACGCCGGGCGAGAACTGATACGTCGTGGCTTCGACAGGTGTCGAGAATGGATTCACCGTCATCGCAAGCACGAGCTTGGACGAGTCGTTGGGGTTGACGAACGCATAGAGGTCGGCAATGTCTGCGGAGGGATCCTCTTGGATCAACGGAGCCTCCCGGTGATCGGATGCGAACGAGGTCGTGCAAACGGCGCCTGCGATCAGGGCGGCGGCGAGGCTGAAACGGTGTTGGATTCTCATGTTGGATTGGAGGTAGAGGTGTCGAGTGCGGGACGCGAGGTCCTGCGTCGCAGTTTCTCCATTCGCAATCCATCCGCGATCGGATCGCGAATTCAGCCGATTCTGGCCCTTGGGAATTCTCTGGAAGTATTCGAATCCAGCCGGAGGCGCCGTCCGTAGGCTCTCACCAATGGGCCCTGCTCAAGTACTGACTCCACTCCTTCCTCGTGTCGCACGTGGCGACGCGCAGGCTGTGGAAGTGTGTATTCAGAGGTACGCACCCATGATCCTGGCCATGGCCCGCTCCTGGTCCCGGGACGACGCGCGCGCAGAAGACTTGACCCAGGACGTCTTGATTCGTGTTTGGCGTACCGCTTCGAACTTCGACCCCGATCGAGGTGCGGAACGAACGTGGATCGCCACGATCACCCGGCGAGTTCTGATCGATGCCGCGCGATCGCGCGGCGCGACTCCGCTGCCGGAGGAGCTGTCCGTCGAAGCGGCGTCGACGTCCAGGACCGGTCTCGCAAGTGCGGTCGCCTCCGAAGAATCCCGCACCGCTCTCGCAGCGTTGGCCGACTTGAAACCGGAGTGGGCCAGCTTGATCCAGCTCTCCTTGATGTCGGGCCTGTCGCACAGCGAGATCGCTTCGCACACCGGTCTACCGATCGGAACGGTCAAGTCCCGGCTGCGCGCCGCGTTGGAGTCGTTGCGCTCCCGCCTGGCGCCGAGCTCATCGAGGGGGGTGACGTCATGAGTGCAGAACGCTTGATGGACCTTCTGGTCTCGCGCGCCCTAGGAACTCTGGAGCGCGACGAGATCCAGGAACTCGCTGAACTCGAGGCACGCATCGGCTCGAACCCGACGGCGGACGGAGAGAGCCTGTCCGAGTACGGACAGCAGTTGGAATCGACCGCTGCGGAAACGCACGCAGCCCTCGTGGAAGCGGATTCCGTGGAGTGCTCAGCTGCGTTCCAGGCCCGACTGATCGCCCAGGGCGTGGCTCTCGTCGCAGCGACCTCGAATGCACAGAGTCCGAAGAGCACACTTCGCTCCAGGGCCGATCGGTCCGGTGGCGGAACGCGCGCAAGGACCTGGGTGGGGTGGCTCGTCGCAGCCGCTGCGCTCGTCGTATTGGTCGTGCAGTCTGACGCGTGGAAGCGCCGGACTCCCGAACCGACTGCGGCTCAAGCGCGCGCTGATATGGTGGCTCGAGCGGGGAACCTCGTGGAAGCGCCTTGGGCCGCGACCGAAGACCCCCTGGTGTCCGGACTCGGCGTCGGCGGAGACGTTGTCTGGAGCCCGGAAGCTCAATCCGGGTTCCTTCGCATCGAGAACCTCCCGGTCAACGACGTCACGAAGCAGCAGTACCAGGTTTGGATCTTCGACCGCGACCGGTCGGCGGACCATCCCGTGAGTGGCGGCGTGTTCGACGTCGTGACCTCCGGTGAGCTCGTGATTCCCATTCACTCCGACTACGACATCTCCGAACCCTTCCTGTTCGCGATCACCGTCGAGCGGCCCGGTGGCGTCGTGGTTTCCGAACGAGAGCATCTCGTTCTTCTGGCGAGCGTTCCCGAGTGAGTCGAGC